>JAHHLF010000052.1 GCA_018679315.1 Bacteroidia bacterium
TTTGGCCTGCTCCTGCCTGTTCTTACTGCTTATCTGGGCTAGGGTATTAAAGAGTACTTCTTCAGAAACACCCATGATCCGGGCACATTCCTGTATATAGATCTCTTTTTTTATCCGATCGGGAATGCGCGCAATGCTACCAACAATATCGCGAACGGTATTAGCTCGTTTTATGGGGTCCGAACCCCCTTCGGCCATCAATAAGGATGTCTTGAACTGGATAAAATCTTTTGCGTTTTCCTCCAGGTATAGATGCACTTCCTCCAGGCTATTTGCCCGTGCAAAACTATCCGGATCCTCGCCTTCCGGGAAGGCACAAACCTTCACATTCATTCCCTGTTCAAGGATCAGGTCTATTCCCCTGAGCGAAGCTCGCAAACCAGCAGCGTCTCCATCAAAAAGAACGGTAACCTGAGTGGTGAGCCTTCGAATGAGTCGTATCTGCTCCGGAGTGAGCGCCGTTCCACTGGAAGCCACTACATTCTCAATGCCCAGTTGATGCATTTGGATCACATCCGTATACCCTTCAACCAGATAGCAGTTATCCTCTTTGGCAATAGCCTGTTTTGCATGATAGATCCCATAAAGCACCTTGCTCTTATAGTAAATAAGACTTTCAGGCGAATTCATGTATTTCGCCGCCTTCTTATCCTTGCCCAGGATACGTCCGCCAAATCCCAAAACTCTACCACTCATTGAGTGGATAGGAAACATGACACGCCCTTTAAAGCGATCGAAGGTTTTGCCTTCCTGGTTTGCTGTTTTTTCGCGATGGATACTTAAACCAGTTTTTACTAATACTTCCCGGGTATAGCCATCTTTCAGGGCACGTGTAGTGAAGGCTTCCCATTCATCCAAACTGTATCCCAGGGAAAACTTTTTTATCGTCTCCGGTGTAAAGCCTCGTTCCTTAAAATAAGTGAGACCTATGGCCTTTCCCTGATCACTTTCCCATAAATTTTCTTCGAATATCTGCTCGGCATACGTACTGGCGATAAAAAGGCTTTCTCTCTCATCCGCGAGTTCCTTCTGTTCATCTGTCTGTACGGTTTCCTCTATCTCAATACCGTATTTCCTGGCCAGATACCGAATTGCCTCGGGATATGAGAAATGCTCATGCTCCATCAGGAATGCAACGACATTGCCCCCTTTTCCCGAGCTAAAATCCTTCCAAATCTGTTTAACTGGGGATACCATAAAACTCGGCGTGCGCTCATCCGTAAACGGACTCAGGGCCTTGAAGTTTGATCCTGACTTTTTTAGCTGTACAAAATCTCCTATCACCTCCTCAATGCGGGCGGTTTCATATACCTGGTCTATGGTGGATTTAGCTATCAATTTTCAAATAATGGTAGGGGTAAAAATAGCAAATTTAAAAGGCCCGGCATATGAGTGTGAATAACTTCCACCTTACTTTTTCCGTTCGACTACATAAATGACCATTTCCCTCAGCGAAGCCTTATAGGGTGAGTCGGGATATTGATCCAAAACCTGCAGCGCTTTCTCCTTGAATTGGTGCATTTTGGTTTGGGCATAAGCCAGCCCTCCCTTTTCCTGAACAAATTGGATCACTTCTTTTACCCTGGCTTTATCCCGGTGATGTACTTTCACGGATCTGATCAGCCATTTCTTTTCTTTCTCGCTGCAATGATTTAATGCATAGATCAAGGGGAGTGTAAGTTTTTGCTCTCTGATATCAATACCTGTCGGCTTCCCGATCTTATCATCTGTATAGTCAAACAGATCATCTTTGATCTGAAAAGCCATACCACAATATTCTCCGAATTTTTTAAATGCTTCTACATCATCACTTCCAGGCTTTACGGAACAGGCACCAAGCCCGCAGCATGCAGCGATCAGGGTAGCCGTTTTCTGCCTGATGATCTCATAGTATACCTCTTCTGACACATCTAAATTCCTGGCCTTTTCCAACTGCAATAGTTCCCCCTCACTCATCTCTCTAACTGCAGCGGAAATTATTTTAAGCAAATCAAAATCACCATGGTCAATAGACAAAAGCATGCCTTTAGACAAAAGATAGTCGCCAACCAGCACAGCGATCTTATTTTTCCAAAGTGCATTAATAGAAAAGAATCCCCGGCGTTTATGGCTGTCATCTACGACATCGTCATGTACAAGGGTAGCCGTGTGGATCAATTCAATGACAGAAGCCCCTCGATACGTTCGTTCGTTTACTTCACCGTTATTCAACAACTTAGCTGTTAGAAAAACAAACATAGGTCGCATTTGCTTTCCTTTCCTGTTGACGATATAATGTGTGATACGATTGAACAAAGCCACCTTAGATGTCATAGCCTCATAGAACTTTTTCTCAAAAAGTTCCATTTCCTGTTCAATAGGTTCTCGTATTTTGGAAACTACTTTCATCGTCAGGGTGATTATCGGATCAAGTAAAAATAACCAAAAATAAAGGGGCCTGAAAGAATGCCCCCCATTTGAAATTATTGCTGTTCTTCCTTATTGGCCAACTGGCCGCAGGCGGCATCTATATCGCTGCCTCGTGAACGACGCACCGTAACCGTGATGCCTGCTTTTTTCAAACATCGTGTATAACGCTCCAATACCTCCTTTGACGCCTGGGTAAATCGTTCATCGCCGATGGTATTATACGTTATCAGGTTCACTTTCGATGGGATATGACGACAAAAGCGTATCAAGGCATCTATATCTTCCTGCCGGTCATTAATATCTTTCCAGACACAATATTCAAAAGTGACTTTGCGGCCTGTTTTATCATACCAATACTCCAGGCTTTTTCTCAGTTCTTCAAGCCCGAATTGCTCATTAAAAGGCATAATGCCCGTGCGCGTTTCCTCAATGGCAGAGTGCAATGAGACCGCCAGGTTAAATTTAACCTGATCGTCGGCCATTTTACGGATTAGCTTGGGGATGCCGGAAGTGGACAAGGTAATCCTTTTAGATGCCATGCCCAGGCCCTCTGGAGATGTGATTTTTTGTATCGCTCCCAGCACATTGTTATAATTCATCAGGGGTTCGCCCATCCCCATAAAAACAATATTGGAAAGCGGCCTGTTATAATAGAGCTTGCTTTGCTGATCGATGGCAACCACCTGATCGTAGATCTCATCCGGATTTAAGTTCCGCATTCTTTTCAGGCGCGCTGTTGCACAGAATAGACAGTCTAAACTACAGCCTACCTGGCTTGAAACACATGCCGTAGTGCGATCTTCAGTGGGGATCAAAACAGATTCTACGATCATGCCGTCGTGCAGCTTAACCGCATTTTTTATAGTGCCGTCTGCACTTCTTTGCATCCGGTCTACTTCAATATGGTTGATCACAAAGTGATCTTCCAACAGCGCCCGGGTGTCTTTTGACAAGTTAGTCATGGAATTGAAATCGTGTGCCGACTTCTGCCAGAGCCATTCATAGACCTGGTTCCCACGAAAGGCCTGTTCCCCTCTACCGACAAAAAAATCTCGGAGTTCCTCTTTGGAAAGTGCCCGTATGTCCTTTTTCTTGATAACCGACATGGCTGGAAGATAAAAAATCCTGCATCATTCCACACGGATCATGCAGGATCTTAAATATATTGTTAGTACTGCTTAGATGATAAGCATGGCATCTCCATAAGAATAGAACCTATAGCCCTCCAGGATAGCTTCCTTATAAGCTCTTTTAGATAGTTCATGTCCCATAAATGCCGATACCATCATTAATAGCGTTGATTTAGGCAAATGGAAATTTGTAACCATGGCATTAGCTATGCTGAATTCATAAGGCGGAAAGATGAATTTATTTGTCCAGCCATCAAATGTGTTCAACATATGTTCTGAAGAAACTGCGCTTTCTAAGCCGCGCATGGCCGTTGTCCCTACCGCGCAAATCCTTCTTTTATTATTTTTCGCACGATTAACGATCTCTGTTGCCTTTTCATCTATCACCAATTCCTCGCTGTCCATCTTATGTTTAGACAAGTCTTCTACTTCCACTGGGTTAAAAGTTCCCAAGCCTACATGCAAAGTAAGCTCTGCATATTCTATTCCTTTGATCTCCAGTTTTTTAAGCAAATGCTTTGAGAAATGCAATCCTGCTGTTGGCGCTGCTACAGCCCCCTCGTGCTTTGCGTAGATCGTTTGATAGCGTTCCTCATCTGATGGTTCTACATCGCGTTTGATGTATTTGGGTAAAGGTGTTTCTCCCAATTCCCTCAACTTTCTACGGAAATCTATATAGGATCCATCATAAAGAAAGCGAAGCGTTCTTCCTCTGGAAGTCGTATTATCAATAACCTCTGCAACAAGACTCTCATCTTCTCCAAAATACAGCTTGTTACCAATTCTGATCTTCCGTGCAGGATCGACCAGAACGTCCCAGAGTCGCTGCTCCTCATTCAGTTCGCGCAGGAGGAATACTTCGATGCGCGCGCCGGTCTTTTCTTTATTTCCGTAAAGACGGGCAGGGAATACCTTGGTATTGTTTAAAACCATGACATCTCCTTCCTCAAAATAGTCGATGAGATCTTTAAACAATTTATGTTCGATCTTTCCGGTATCCTTATGGACAACCATCAATTTAGATTCATCCCTATTTTCAGCAGGATACTCAGCCAGGAGGTCGCTGGGTAATTCAAAATTAAAGTGTGATAATTTCATGTATTGCAGGCCTAATTTTACAAGGCAGCAAATATACAACCTCGAGAGAGGCCTTGTCAAGCAAAATGAGATAAAATTACACCGAGGGTATCAGAAACTAAAACCTAGCTTTTCCAGGTCTTTCCAAAAAGCAGGGTAGGATTTAGATACCACCCCTGCGTCTTCTATCCGTATGGGAAATCGTATTGCCAGGGGCGCAAAGGCCATCGCCATACGATGGTCGTGATACGTAGCTATGGAAACTTCTCCTCCGTGATGCTTTGAAGGTTGCAAATTCAACGCATCCTCAGTGATTGAAATTGCTGCGCCCAATTTTCCCAATTCTACCCTCAGGGCTTCCAATCGGTCTGTTTCTTTTATGCGGAGTGTATGGAGTCCGGTTAATTCACAGCCCATTCCAAGGCCAAAACAACTCACGGCAATCGTTTGTGCCAGGTCTGGTGTATCCCTCAAATCTAATTTCAATACGGGCGGTAAAGCACCTTCCTGTTTTGTGAGTTGGATAGATCCCTTTCCAAACGCTGTTTGCACACCCATGGCTTCATAAATTGAAGCCACGGCCCTATCGCCTTGCAAGCTGTCTTCACGATAAGAAGCCAACGTAAGCGAGCTTCCGGGTTCACTAAGCGCTACAATACTATAAAAGTAAGAAGCTGAACTCCAATCCGATTCAACGGCCATCTCTACTGGATGCACTTCCTGAACAGCTTCGATCCTTATTTCATTTCCTTCAAAAGAATAGGGAATGCTAAGTCTCGACAAAAGCTGCAATGTCATTTCAATATATGGCCTGGAAGTGATCTCTCCGGTCAAGGTCAACACCAGCCCGTTCGGGAGCGAAGGCGCGATCAAGATCAGGGCACTGAT
>JAHHLF010000051.1 GCA_018679315.1 Bacteroidia bacterium
TACGCTTCTTGCTGAAGGCTTTTTCTATATAGGCCTTGAAGTCATTTGGGTCATTGACTTCAGCAAAAGCATCAATAAATGTTTCACGACCTAATTCTACAAGCAGTGGTAGCTCTTTTTGAGTACAAGGAATTAGTTCAAGGGGCATCGTCTGGAAATAAGATCCCCTAAAAATAAAAAGAGCTATGATTATCTCATAGCTCCTTTAAAACTTTTCTTTTTTGAAATACTATAGCGTAAATATCTTTCTTAACAGTAAAACTAAGCCACTGTAAAAATCGTTTCGATACACTTGCACTTCATCCTCCGTCGGGAGATTGCTAATTTGAGTTTCCATAAAAGCAACGGGTTAGATAGTGTTATTGTTAGGTTTCAACTCTGGTTCTATTCTTTATTTTGGGTAAATGTAGAACGAAGGGGTAATATAGGGAAAATTATGTTGTCAATGGAAGCTTTTTTGTGGTGTGCTCGACAAATGACAACTATTTGTTAGTCAAAATGTTAAATAGGCTATAATTTCATTTCAGGAATTTCGCCTTCAACGATCAGGGCTCCTTCTGTAGCTTCACGGATCTGATCTACGGTCACACCTGGTGCTCTTTCGAGTAATTTAAAGCCTTCTGAAGTGACTTCAATCACAGCCAGATTGGAAACGATCTTCTTCACACAACCTACTCCTGTTAATGGCAATGTACAGCGTTTTAAAAGTTTGGATTTTCCAGCTTTGTTGGTGTGCATCATCGCTACAATGATATTCTCTGCCGAGGCCACGAGATCCATAGCACCGCCCATTCCCTTGACCATTTTACCAGGGATTTTCCAGTTTGCTATATCTCCATTTTCAGCTACTTCCATCGCTCCCAAAATTGTCAGGTCTACATGCTGCCCTCTGATCATATTAAAACTTGTAGCAGAATCAAAAAAGGAGGCTCCGGCCAAGGCAGTTATCGTTTGCTTGCCCGCGTTGATGACATCAGCATCTTCTTCTCCTTCAAAGGGAAAAGGTCCCATACCGAGAACTCCATTTTCACTTTGAAACTCAACCTGAATATCCTCTCTTACGAAATTGGCAACAAGGGTTGGGATTCCAATGCCAAGGTTCACGTAGTATCCATTTTTTACCTCCCGGGCAATCCGCTTTGCGATTCCATTTTTATCAAGCATAGATTCTAGGGCTTAGGTCGGACTGTTCTTTGTTCTATTCTCTTTTCGTACCGTTCTCCCTGAAATATTCGTTGCACGAAAATCCCTGGAATATGAATTTGGTTGGGGTCAAGTGCCCCGGCAGGTACTAGTTCCTCCACCTCGGCCACAGTTATTGTCGCAGCACCACACATACATGGGTTGAAATTACGTGCAGTTCCCTTAAAAATAAGGTTGCCGGCTTCATCCCCTTTCCATGCTTTTACAAAAGCGAAATCGGCCTTATAAGCCGGCTCAAGGACATACATTTTTCCGTCAAATTCACGAGTTTCTTTACCTTCAGCGACTTCAGTGCCAAATCCGGCTGGGGTATAAAATGCTGGGAAACCTCCCTGTGCAGCACGGCATTTTTCCGCCAGTGTGCCCTGGGGAGTGAGCTCCACTTCAAGCTCGCCACTTAGCATTTGTCGTTCAAATTCATCGTTCTCTCCAACATAGGAAGAGATCATCTTTTTAATCTGATGGTTTTGAAGCAAGAGCCCCAATCCAAAATCGTCTACCCCGGCATTATTGCTAATGCAAGTGATATCTTTTATGCCCAAGCGAACTAGTTCCCCGATCGCATTTTCCGGGATGCCGCAAAGTCCAAAACCTCCCAACATGAATGTCATGCTGTCTTCAACCCCTTGAAGTGCATCCACCACATTTTTGACAGTCTTATTTATCATAGTTTATTGTTCGAACTTAAAAATCAAGATCTTCCAGATCATCTTCCAGATCATCTTTCTTCTCTGTATCTTCTTCGATCAAAGAGCAATCAATGCGAATACTCAAAGAGCTCGGTTCAGGGAATTCTTCCTTGGAGACACCTAAGTCTTCAACTTCATAGTTTTTTTGCATATACAAAGCCCAGATCGGCAGAGCCATAGAAGCCCCCTGGCCATAAGCGATGGTTTTAAAATGTGTTGATCGGTCTTCACCTCCAACCCAAACACCGGTCACCAGATTAGGGACCATACCCATAAACCAACCATCACTCTGGTTCTGTGTTGTCCCGGTCTTACCTGCAATGGGATTGGAGAATTCATAGGGATATCCCGTAATGATCTCTTTGTATAGCGGATCATTCTTTTTCCAGGAATGCCGCAATCGGGTCCCAGAACCTCCTTGAGTAACTCCTTCCATAAGGTTTAACATGGTATACGCCACATCCTTGCTCAATACATCGCGTGTCTCCGGAACATATTCATACAATACAGTACCATTACGGTCTTCGATCCGTGTGACCATCACCGGTTTCACATAGACTCCTTCATTTACAAAAGTTCCATAGGCCCCTACCATTTCATATACATTGAAATCCGGTGTGCCCAGGGCAATAGATGGCACTTCGGGGATCTCACTGGTCAGTCCCAAATTTTTTACAATGGAGACTACAGGTTTAGGGCCTACTTGATCTATGAGTCGCGCAGTTACCGTATTCACTGAATTTGCCAGGGCTCGTTTGAGTGTAAAATTCTTTCCCGAATATCGACCGTCAGCATTCTTGGGACACCAAGGTTCGGGATTGCCATGCTTTTCGGCCTCAATACAATATTGAAGATCAGGCAGTGAATCGCAAGGGGAATATCGCAATTGATCAATGGCTGCCGCATAGATAAAAGGTTTAAAAACAGAACCTGCCTGACGGGCACCCTGGATCACATTATCGTACTGAAAATGCTTGTAATTTACGCCACCTACCCAGGCCTTGACATGTCCGGTTTGGGGTTCCATAGACATCATTGAAGCCCTCAAATGAGTTTTGTAATAGAGGATAGAATCCATAGGTGTCATTATGGTATCCTTTTCTTGTGTTTCCTTTGTCCAATCAAAGACCGTCATTTCCGTTTCCTCTAAAAATGAGTCGCGGATCTTCTTCTCAGACACACCGGCGGCCCTCATTGCCCTCCAGCGTTCAGAGTTTCTCATCGCCCGTTCTATGATCCGCTCTGTTTCTTCAGGTGTCAGATCAAGAAAGGGAGTCGTCGGGTTTCGTTCCCTCGTATTTTGTACAAAGAACTCAGCCTGGAGTTTTTTCATATGTGCTGCAACGGCCTCTTCGGCATTTGCCTGCATCCTCGAGTCTATCGTCGTGTAGATCTTGAGTCCATCCAGGTAAATATTCCACTTTTCTTCCTTCCCACCGGCAACGGGTTTTGGATTCTCATCGATCCATTTATTCAGGAAGCGCTGCAGGTACATTCGGAAGTAGGTGGCCAGGCCTTCCCTATGCGATTCTGGATTAAAGTTGATATCCATTTTCAGACCAATTAAAGAGTCTTTTTCCTTTTCAGTAATGTAGTCATACTTGGCCATTTGAGAAAGGACCGTATTTCTTCGATCCAAAACCAGAGATTCACGGCGAATTGGATTGTAAAGGGAAGAGTTTTTTAGCATCCCGACCAGGACAGCAGATTCTTCTGTCTTAAGTTCCTGGGGTTCCTTACCGAAGTAGATACGCGAAGCAGATCGGATCCCATCTGCATTGTAATTGAAATCATAAATGTTCATATACATAGCGATGATCTCCTCCTTCGTATAATTTCGTTCCAGACGGGTTGCGATCACCCACTCTTTGATCTTTTGAGTAATGGCCTGGACTTTATTTTTAGATCGTACCCCGACAAAAAGTTGTCTTGCCAACTGTTGGGAAATCGTACTGGCTCCTCCCCTGGTTCCCAAAAAGAAAACGGCCCTCGCAAAACCGCGAGCATCAATTCCTGAATGTTTGTAATAGCGGGCATCTTCGGTAGCTATCAAGGCGTGAATTAAATTCTCGGGAAGATCTTCATAAGCAATTGGCGTCCTATTATCGTCAAGGTAGAATTTACCTAATGTTTCTCCATCGGAGGACACAATTTCTGTGGCTAAATTAGTCTGTGGATTCTCTAATCTTTCAAAAGTGGGCATCGGACCAAACACTCCCCAGCCAGCCATTAGAAAAATGAGTAAGGCCGCAAGAATGCCCGTGCCAAATAAAATCCAGAACCACTTTATAAATTTCCTGAACTCGCTAAACTGTGCCCAAAGTTTTTGCTTTGCCATTCCCTATTCTGCTTTTTCAATTTCAAGTCCTACATCGGTAATGCCCTGCAGACGATCAATGCCTTGTTCCTCGCCATTATGGCGCATGGCATGCGCAATGTGTATCCTATATACGCCGTTCTCAGGAAAAACGACGTTCTCTTTATACCATAATTTGCTTTCCTTCACGCCTCCCATTCCGGAACCAAGCCATCGGCCATCTGGTTCTGCCATCGCATATTCGAGAGTGTCTTGAAGTTCATTGCCTCCTGGAAAGGTAATTGTTGTTATGAGAAAAAGATTGCTATATGGAAAGGACTCGTCATTTCTGATGGTAATAAATAAATTGTGAAGACCTACAGAATCGGCACTGGTATATTCAAACAGCAAGCGTTCATTCTTGTCCCAACCGTCAGATGGAACGGCCTGATATGAAGAGTAGAGCAAGCCTTTTGTGCAAGCTGCAAGAAGTAAAAAAAGTATGAGGGCTTTACGCATTCCGTCTCTGCTTATTCCTGTTTTTTCTAGATCTTTTCTTTCTTCGATTTCTAGATCTTTTTGGTTTATCAAAACGTGTCAGGCTATCCTGTCCGACCGCATTCTCGAATAGTAGATTTTCACTACTCACATTCTCAACAGCATATTCTTCCAGGCTCGCTATTTTCTTGTCTCCATTATTATTATGATCCAGGATCTCGTTTACTTGTTCAGCAGACAATCTGTGCCAGTTTGAAGGATCATCTTTATAAGAAAACCACATCATGCCTTTGAAGATGTCTGCTTTCTGGCAAAACGCCAGTCCCTTTTCAGTTTTAAGTTTTGTATCTGTAGCTGGAAAACTCTTCAGCGCTTCAAGATAAAGATCCAATTCATAGTTCAAACAGCATTTTAGCTTTCCACACTGACCTGCCAGCTTTTGAGGATTAAGTGATAATTGCTGGTAACGTGCAGAGGCAGTGCTCACGGATCTGAAATCAGTCAACCACGTACTGCAACACAATTCTCTCCCGCAAGATCCAATTCCCCCTAAACGTTGTGCTTCCTGGCGATAACCGATCTGTCGCATTTCTATGCGAATACCAAAGGCTTTAGCCATGTCTTTAATGAGTTGCCTGAAATCTACCCGATCTTCGGCTGTGTAATAAAAGGTTGCCTTTGATCCGTCTCCCTGGAATTCTACATCAGAAATTTTCATTTCAAGACCTATAATGATGGCCATTTCCCTGGATCTCTTTTTGATCTCATCTTCCTTGCTTCGGCATTTCTGCCATTTATCTATATCCCGTTGGGTAGCTATCCGGTAAACTTTTGGAAGATCTGTGTCTGAGGCATCCTCTTTCTTGCGTTTCATTTGAATACGCACCAACTCTCCTGTTAAGGTAACGATGCCGACGTCAAGACCCGTTTTGGCCTGCGTGGCAACAACACTTCCAATAGAAAGAGGTAGATTTTCGGAGTTCCTGAAGAATTCCTTTCGGCTATTTTTGAAGCGGACTTCCACACAGTCGAATGCCATTTTATCATCCGGCATTGACATATTTGAAAGCCAATCAAATACCGTTAGTTTATTGCAGCCATCAGATCCGCATGTACCGTTATTACGGCATCCCCTGGGCTGTCCATCCTTTACGGTTGAACAATTATTACAACCCATATTTTTTATATTGATTCATCCAAAAAATCAATGATTTTTTGATGAACAAGGTTCATATTCTACTATAGGCTAAAGATAGTATTTTTTGTGGGTTCGAATATTTTGGACTGAGCAGGACAGTCGTCATACAAGGGAAACAAAAAGGGTTGTGACTATTTTTTATACTTCAGCACTTCTGAACGGCCCTTTTTAAATATCTTATTACTGACCTCCTTGCCGCGTCTTAAGACTTTTTGTTCAGCTTCGGGCAGGGCAGTTATTTCCTTGCAATCAATCGAACAACAATCATTCATTTTAGTTGCACAATCTTCACATTGTATGAACAAAAGATGGCAGGCTTCATTGGCACAGTTGACATGTGTATCGAATGGCTGGCCGCATTGATGGCATTTCGCAATGACCTCTTCAGATATTTGTTCAGCTCGCCTATGGTCAAAAACAAAATTCTTTCCTATGAACTTATTATCCAATTCCTGGGAACGCACCTGTCTTGTATATTCAATGATCCCACCTTCCAACTGGTATACCTGTTTAAATCCTTTGTGTTTGAAATACGCACTTGCCTTCTCACATCGAATCCCTCCCGTACAATACATCACCAGTTTCTTATCCTCCTTGTGTTCAGAAAGTTGATCTTCAATAATATCCAAAGAATCTCGGAACGTATCAACGTCCGGTGTAATGGCATTCTCAAAATGCCCGATCTCACTCTCATAGTGATTCCTCATATCTACCACAATAGCCTCTTCGGTTTTCACCAGCTCATTAAACTCCCGGGCATCCACGTGTTGTCCCTTTCTGGTAACATCAAATGTATCGTCATTCAAGCCATCGGCAACAATTTTATGACGCACCTTTACTTTGAGTTTAAGAAAGGACAAATTGTCCTGTTCAATGGCAATATTCAGCCTGACACCTTCTAAAAAGCTAATACTATCCAGGTGATCCTTAAATCCATCAAAATTTTTAGCAGGTACTGAAAGTTGGGCATTGATCCCTTCTTTGGCCACATAGATCCGGCCAAGTACATCGAGTGCATTCCAATGTATGAATAAATGATTGCGAAGAATTACAGGATTTCCAATATGAGCATACTTGTAGAAGGAAATAGTGAGCCTATCCTCACCTGCTTCCTCTATAAGTGCTCTTCGTTCCTTCGCGCTTAATGTGTTGTACAGTTGCATGCTATACACGGAATTAAGTTAGTAAACAAAGAGGTGCAAAAGTAAGGATCCCCTGGGATTTCACCAACCCATAGAAGCTATGATTAAGGTGTAAAAAACAAAAAGAGCCTTGAATTCAAGGCTCTTAAAGGACCACCCCTCAGGTGCTTTCTTTTTCATAGAGTACTTCGTAAGGAGATGGCCACCTTTGCCCAAGATCTATTACAATTCTGGAATAATATGTCGAGATAATCCATCTGTTATAGCATAGATACATCTAGTTCAAAAAGGTTGCTTTCATGATTGTTATATGCAGAAAGAAATACTATTTTAGCCCTTCTAAGAAGTATGATATGAGCAATGAAAAGGATGCCAAGTTAAAAGCGCTACAATTAACCCTCGATAAACTCGATAAGACCTACGGAAAAGGCGCCGTTATGAAGATGGGCGATACCGTTATCGAAGAGGTTGAAGTTATTCCTTCTGGTTCCTTAGGCTTAGATATTGCTTTAGGTGTGGGTGGTTATCCGAGAGGACGCGTTGTAGAGATCTACGGCCCGGAATCTTCTGGAAAAACTACCCTTACATTACATGCAATGGCGGAAGCACAAAAGAACGGAGGTATCGCCGCGTTCATAGACGCCGAGCATGCATTTGATCGGTTTTATGCCGAAAATCTAGGAGTAGACATTGACAACCTCATTATTTCACAACCCGATCACGGGGAACAGGCTCTTGAAATAGCTGACAACCTGATACGTTCAGGAGCTATAGACATAGTTGTCATAGATTCCGTGGCTGCACTCACGCCAAAAAGTGAAATTGAAGGAGAAATGGGGGATTCTAAGATGGGTTTACACGCGCGATTGATGTCTCAGGCTTTGAGGAAACTCACAGGTACAATCAGCAAAACCAAAAGTACCGTTATCTTCATCAATCAGCTTAGGGAAAAAATTGGAGTGATGTTTGGCAATCCTGAAACTACTACCGGTGGTAATGCCCTTAAATTCTATGCTTCAGTGCGACTGGATATTCGTCGTTCTACTCAAATTAAAGACACGGATGGCAGAGTTCTGGGTAATAAAACCCGCGTAAAGGTGGTAAAGAATAAAGTAGCCCCTCCCTTTAAGATGGCTGAATTTGATATCATGTACGGGGAAGGAATTTCAAAAGTAGGTGAGATCATTGATCTCGGCGTCAATTTTGATATCATTAAAAAGAGCGGATCATGGTTCAGTTATGGTGATACCAAATTGGGACAAGGCCGTGATGCCGTTAAAGCACTCCTCCTGGATAATCCGGAACTTATGGAAGAATTGGAGGCAGGTATCAAGGAAGCATTGGCATAAAATGCTATTTTCTATTAGGGTACACCCTTTTATAAGTGTTATAAGGTAAAGCAACCTTTAATCAACCTCAACATCTTATCTTAATACAGGAATTGATGATGAAGAAGATCGTTATTGTTTGTCTAATTTTTGGGATGTTGCTATTCAATGGTTGTAGTATAGATTCTGCAGAACCCAATTTCTTTTTTGTACCCCTAGAGATCACTTCGGTTGAAGTACCGGAATACTTTGAACATGGGGCTGCTTATACGATAAATGTGACCTACGCGAGACCCAATTCATGTGTAACCTATGAAGGATTTGATATAAATTCTGATGGGGATTCCATTCGTTATATAACGTGCATCGGAGCCGAATTCAATGGGGAAATTTGTACACAAGCCGTATATTACGGTCAGGCGAGTTTTGAATTTCTGGTGCTTAACCAAGAGCCGTATACATTAAAGTTCTGGGGAGGGGAAGATGCGCAAGGAAATCCTATTTACCTGGACTTTATTATCCCGGTAAATTAAAACAATGACGAGCTAATAACATTAATCTGACCAACAATTTGATTCTTGAAGAGCTCATAAAGAAATGTGTCGAAAGAGATCGATCTGCTCAGGAGTATTTGTACCGCAAATACGCCCATAAATTATATGGGATTTGTTTAAAGTACTCCAGAAATAAAACGGAAGCAGAAGATAATCTTCATGACAGCTTTATGACCATATATGATAAAATAGGGCAATTTAAATCCCTTGGATCCTTTGAGGGTTGGTTAAAACGCATCACAGTCAATACCATCTTACAAAAATACCGGAAGGAGGAATACCTGTCTCAACTTCCTGAACAATATCAAGCGCTGAATGACGACGCATACCAACCCCTGGAAGTAAGCCTGAACACATTATTACAATATATCCAGGAATTACCTAATAAGTACCGGTTGACTTTTAATCTCTATGTCCTGGACGGATATAGCCATAAGGAGATCAGCGAACAACTCGGCACTTCTACTGGAACGTCAAAATCCAATCTGGCAAGAGCCAGGACGATTTTGCGTGAAAAGATCAAAAATCAAAAAATAAATATTGCATAACCTAACACAATGGAAAAAGAAAATGTAGATAACCTGTTTCGGGATACCCTGGACGATTTTGCCCAGTCCCCGGATCCCAAAGTTTGGGATAGAATACAGGCTTCACTAGATAAGAAGGCGCAGAGGAAAAGGCGAGTGATCCCGCTTTGGTGGCAAGTAGGCGGCGTTGCAGCTGCAATGGCATTGATTTTGTTCCTTCTGCTCCCGGGAAATGAATCAGATTCTTTAGTTCCCGCTATTGAGGAAGTAACAACAACTCCCTCCCAGGCAACTCCAGCTAATGAAGATTCGGAAGACCTCAATTCAACTAAAGAAACCCAGGGTGAAGTCACGAAAGTGAACAGTGTAAGAACAGCAGTTGGGACAAAAACCAGTTCTCCCAGCCGTACTACAATAGAAGTTGCTGTAACAGAAGCAGCAACAACTGCTAAAGAAAAATCTCCTTCTACTAATGCTGGTGAGGCTGAGGTATTTAATCCGATTCCGAATGCTGATCCTGCTGTTGCACAGATAGATTCAGAGACCGATAAAGGATCTGACTTTACTTTTGATGTCCCAGTTGCAACTAAAGCTTTGAATACTGAAGAAGAAACTCTGGGAATTGCAACAAACGAAACCCCTGCAGTTGCTGAAACACAAAAAGAAGATGCTACGAAGGAATTTAGAGATCTATTTGAAGAGGTAAGCGACGAGGAGATTCCACAGAGCAAAGATTCAGACGGGAAATGGGCTGTAGGGCCAAGTGTTGCTCCCGTTTATTACACAGCCAGTGGTACAGGTTCTCCTATTGATAATGCCTTTGTAAATAATGACAAAGCGGGAAATATAAACATGAGTTATGGTGTAAAAATAACGTATGAGCTCTCGGATAAATGGCAACTGCGCTCAGGCCTGCATAAAGTAGATTACACCTATGATACAAACGATATTGTATTCTCTTCTTCTTTATCGACAACGGCTAATGCCAGCATAAGAAATATAGATTTCGCATCTACTTCAAACTATCTCGTAGTAGAATCGAGCACTTTGCCCGTCACCAAAGCAGGGGCTACAGGATCGGATGAAATTGCCGCCAAAAATCCTGCCCGTTCGGGAACAATGATACAGGAAATGGGCTATCTGGAGATCCCGGTGGAAATTAATTATGTGTTGCTGGACAAAAAAGTAGGGGTTAATGTCGTAAGTGGCTTAAGTTCCTTGTTCCTTCTTGACAATGTTGTTAACCTGGAATCTGAAAATGGGACAACTGAAATGGGTACGGCTAATAATATCAATTCCCTGAATTTCAGTGCGAATTTTGGATTAGGGATAGATTATGACATATCTAAAAAAGTTAAGCTCCAACTAGAGCCACTGATAAAATACCAGCTTAATACTTTTTCAAATACGGCCGGGCAATTCAGGCCATATTCCCTTGGTATTTATAGTGGTATTCAATATAAGTTTTAAAAATATTGTTGGTTAGTTAATTTGCTTTCCCCGCAAATTAAAAATTACACCCTGGAAATTTTCAGGGTGTTTTTTTATGTCGAAAGTTCAGCTGCTATTTTTTCTCTGATGGTGATTTTCAAGCGCTCGATATCTTTAATTTCGAGATCATCTGTCCTGTAAAATGGAAATACGGTTGCCCTCAATATTCCCGGAGAACCCCCTTTGAGAGAAAAAGGAAAGCGCTTTTTACAATCATAAAACACTATGGGAACTATAGGGATCTGATGTTCAATGGCCAGGCTAAATGCCCCATCCTTAAATTCATCCAGAACAACGGATTCATCAGGCACTCCGCCTTCAGGGAATATTCCGATACTAAGTCCTGTCGAAATTCGTTTTTGTGCACGCGTATAAACCCCGGTCCTGCTTTTTCTGCTTTCCCTGTCTACCATTATACAAACCCTTTTATAAAAAAACCCGAAAATGGGAATTTTCACTAATTCCTTTTTTCCAACAAAAACAAATGGATTTTGGGTGCATTTAAGCAAAAGCATTATGTCTAGTATACTCGTATGGTTGGCAATGAACATATAGCTTTTCCCTTTAATGATATTTTCTTTATGCGTGATCTTGGGGATGCAACCCATGCCGTATAATATGGTATTTGCCCATATATTTCGTGCCATCCAGAACACTTGCGGATAAGTGCGTTCAGACAAGGAAAACACGATCAAAATTGGTAAAAAAATCAGGATGGGTAAGGCGGCAAGTATATAAAACCAGATCTTATAGAGCAGTCGCCCAAATTTAACCAGAATGGAGTGCATGGCTAAAAGTAATAATTTTAGTAGGGTTTTAGGATTTCTGTTACTTTTGCCTACCATAAGACACCTGCCCATGGCGCGCATTTTAACAGGCATTCAAAGTACGGGAACACCTCATTTGGGAAATATCCTCGGGGCCATACTACCCGCAATAAAAATGGCCTCGAATAAAAAGAATGAATCCTTTCTTTTTATCGCAGATATGCATTCTCTGACACAGATCAAGGATGCAGAAGAATTACGGGCTAATACCTATGCCACAGCTGCTGCATGGATGGCCTGTGGTCTGGATACAAATTCAACGGTATTCTACCGTCAGAGTGATGTGCCGCAAGTAACTGAACTCGCCTGGTACTTGAGTTGTTTTTTTCCCTATCAGAGGCTTACCCTGGCACATTCTTTTAAAGACAAAGCAGATCGATTAGAAGATGTGAATGCCGGGTTGTTCTCTTATCCCATGCTAATGGCCGCAGATATTCTCTTATACGATGCAGATATCGTCCCGGTAGGTAAAGATCAACTACAACATCTGGAAATGACCCGTGATGTTGCTGCCCGATTCCATCATCAGATGGGCGATGCTTTTGTGATACCGGAAGCCAAGGTACACGAAAATACCATGTATGTCCCCGGCACAGATGGCGAAAAAATGAGCAAGAGCAAAGACAATCTAATCAACATCTTCCTGCCTGAAAAAGCGTTGCGGAAACAGATCATGCAGATAGAAACAGACAGCACACCCTTAGAGGATCCAAAAGATCCTGATACAGATACAGTCTTCAAGTTATATTCGTTGTTGGCTTCCGATAGTGAGATCTCCGAGATGCGTTCTAATTACCTGGCGGGAAATTATGGCTATGGTCATGCTAAGCAAGCCCTATTTGAAATACTGATTTCACGCTTTGAAGATGCCAGAAGTTCTTTTGATCATTATATGGCAAACAAAGATGAGTTAGATGCTGTCCTCTCCAAAGGTGCCGAAAAAGC
>JAHHLF010000121.1 GCA_018679315.1 Bacteroidia bacterium
CCGGAACAGAGCAAAAAGAATCGTTGTATCATAGTCTGTGTTCTGATGGTGAATTAGACTATTAGAACGCGACCTTTATGTTTTTGTTACATCAGCCTCTGCGCTTTAACATTTATTGGGACAATTCAGCGAAGTACTTATAAAAATAAGGAATCGTTTCAATTCCTTTCAAATAGTTCCAGATTCCATAGTGCTCATTCGGAGAATGGATGGCATTGGAATCCAGTCCAAAGCCCATTAGAATTGTCTTACTTTCAAGCTCTTCCTCGAATAATGCTACAATTGGAATACTGCCACCGGTACGCTGAGGTACAGGCGTTTTACCAAAGGTTGTTTCAATGGCCTTACTCGCTGCCCTATAGCCAATATTATCAATAGGCGTAACATACCCTTGTCCGCCGTGATGCTTGGTTACTTTTACTTTTACCCCTTCAGGAGCTATAGACTTAAAATGCGAAGTAAAAAGATCCGAGATCTCTTCCCAGTCCTGGTGTGGGACTAATCGCATCGAGATTTTGGCATAGGCCTTACTGGCTATTACTGTTTTAGCCCCTTCGCCTGTATACCCTCCCCATATTCCATTGACATCCAGGGTAGGGCGTATGGAATTGCGTTCGTTTGTGCTATATCCTTTTTCGCCATATACAGCATCTATATCCAGGGCCGATTTATATTCTTCCAAATTAAAAGGGGCCTTGGCCATTTCAGCTCGCTCCTCTTCAGATAGGTCTTCTACTTTGTCATAAAATCCGGGAATGGTTATCCGATTGTTTTCGTCATGAAGAGAAGAGATCATTTTGATAAGAATATTGATAGGATTGGCAACTGCTCCTCCGTATAATCCCGAATGTAAATCTCTATTTGGTCCGATAACTTCAACCTCCATATAACTTAGTCCCCTTAATCCTGTTGTTATTGAAGGCACGTCATTTGCTATCATTCCTGTGTCTGAGATAAGAATAACATCATTGGCCAACTTTTCCCTGTTAGCCTTAACGAAAGTAGATAGGTTATTACTGCCAACCTCCTCCTCACCTTCGATCATGAATTTCAAATTACACGGCAGGATATTTTGCGCTGTCATATATTCCAATGCCTTAATGTGCATGTAGAATTGTCCTTTATCATCGCTTGCACCCCTGGCATAGATAGCGCCATCAGGATGTAAGGAATCTTTCTTAATAACAGGTTCAAATGGAGGGGATTCCCATAATTCCAATGGATCTGGTGGCTGCACATCATAATGACCATAAACCAGCACAGTAGGCAAAGCAGGATCTACATTTAACTCTCCATAGACGATAGGATAGCCACTAGTTTCGCATATTTCTACATGGGCACATCCGGCATTTTCCAACGCTTTTGCAACTGTCTGCGCTGCATCGACCACATCTTGTGCAAATGCAGAATCGGCACTTATGGAAGGAATTTTCAAGAGTTCGATCAATTCTGAAATAAATCGCTCTTTATTTGTTTCTATATAGTTTTTCAGGGAATCCATAGATGAATAATTGGTGAATGTTTAAAAGTACAAAAAGGCCTGTATAAAATTGAATTGCGCTTTACAGAAAATATATTTTACTGTATCTTTGTCAGCCCTATTTCGATAGGGATTAAGTTGCAGGCGTGGTGGAACCTGCCTGCCGGCAGGCAGGTTGGAAGACACGCCAGACATATTGAAAAGTTGCAGGCGTGGTGGAATTGGTAGACACGCTAGATTTAGGATCTAGTGCCGAAAGGTGTGAGAGTTCGAGTCTCTCCGCCTGTACAAAGGAAAGCTTCTCTTTTTAGAGAGGCTTTTTTTGTGGGGATAACTCATTCAAAATTTTAAGATAAGTTGTTTTGCAAATAGCTTTGCGATCCCAAAGCATTGAAATAATTATGTAG
Source organism: Bacteroidia bacterium (assembly GCA_018679315.1). GTDB lineage: Bacteria > Bacteroidota > Bacteroidia > Flavobacteriales > Flavobacteriaceae > HDS-28. Next base: position 1,888 of record JAHHLF010000121.1, read on the forward strand.
TATGTAGGCGTTGTGGAACCTGCCTGTGTGCCATCGCCATCCGCGTGTCGCCTAAAGCTTTAGCGGAGGCGCAAGGCTATGGCCGCCGGAGACCGGCAGGCAGATTTGTAGACACGCTAGATTTAGGATCTAGTGTCCACAGGTGTGAGAATTCGAGTCTCTCCGCCTGAACAAAAAAAAAGGCCCTGAAATTCAGGACCTTTTTCATACAAGATTTATATGATCCTACTGCTTAATAATTGGAACAGTAAATACATCGTAATTCGCCTGAATGACCAGGTAATACACCCCATCATTTTTCATATTAGCCGAATCTATTTGCAGTAATTTAGTATCACCCATTTTACTTGCATCAATAGAACCTCGTTCTATTTCAGTTCCTGATGGGCTTATGATAGCATAACCGGCAACTCCAGTAATAGTTTCAGGAAGTTTCACGTTGACATTTCCTTGTTTAACAGGATTTGGATATGCAATTGCACTTTTGCCACTATTATTACCTGAGACATTAAAGTTATATGTCCTTGATCCAAGAAGTGAACCTGATCTGTTGGTTCCGGAATATGCCTCCACAGTCAAAGTATGAGACCCAGAATTCCAAGTGCCAGGTTTATAGTCTCCTGAATCATCTCCAAATAGTGAATATGGGGCAACATTCTCTACTTGATTTCTAAATGTCGCACCTCGTAATTTGAAATAAACACTCTTGGCATTAGAGTTGCTTATGTTGGCCCGTATATTGAGATTGGCCCCTAAATCCAGGGTGTTTCCATTATACAATGGCCCAGTAGATGCGTCAGATATTGGGTTGATACGAGTAATCGTAATACCACTTGCTGGTGGCGGTGGTGGCGGATTACTATTACCTGCAGTTATATTTATGGTATCGGAAGCCGTATCCCCGTCATTGTCGGTTACTACGACACGAATTTCATAGCTACCAGCTGTGATGCCTCTGATCTTATGGGGTGTATAATTAGTGCCATCTGTATCTACTAATTTGTTGTTTACATACACCTGGTACTTTGTAACTGTTCCATCCGTATCATTTGCTGATACACCTACACTTACTGTACTACCCACGCTCACATTTTGGCCGTTATTCGGACTCGTAATGCTAACAGTTGGAGGATTGTTATCCCCTGATGGTGGTGGTGGCGGTGGTGG
>JAHHLF010000256.1 GCA_018679315.1 Bacteroidia bacterium
GGTGTAATTACTGGCAGCATCCGGTCCAAATGTATCTACTGTAACTCCCCCCTTGATCAATCGATAGGTATAGAAACCGGGAACACCACTAACGCTAACGTCAATGCTTCCCAATTCCCCGCTGCACAAAATATCGTTAGCGACAACCGAGGCTGTCATATCCAAACTGTCTACAGTCAATTGATTAGAAGGAAATAAACAAGTACTTCCGGATACACCAGCCAGGCGCACCCATACAGTGTAGTTTCCGGGAGTGGCAATATCGAAAAACGGATCGTTTTGAAAAGGACCGACAGAACTGTTGAGACTGTACTCATAACCGGCAGGAACATTGGTCACCTCTACCCTGCCTGGTACGCCACAAATAATATCTTCCTTGATCAGCTGGGGATCAAGCGGATTCAATGTTGCTTTAAAATAGTAATAGGGTCCGGAATCTATACGTACGCGAAATTCCCCATCGGAATCCAGGTCGTAAGTAGACCCTGTACCAACTGTATTCCAGCCACAGTCCGGATCAGAAGTCGGACAATCATCGATGACCGTTGGTACACAACCCGGGGCGGTCGGATCCATCTTTTGCCACTGATAAGAGCTTCCACTCTGACTCAGGGTTAGGGTCCGGACATCACTCGTTCCGCATAAAAAGAATTTGGCTAAGGTACTCCCGTCGTTCGGACAGATCACCTCTTCGTTCGCGCCGTTGATGATCGTCATGAACATCGGGGCTTCGAATGAAGTTATATCCAGGGTAGATGTGGTTCTCTCCTGAATGGAATTAGTATTAAGTTGTGGCACTGAGGTTTCAGCTTTTTCCTCCTGGACTGAAAATAATCCGCTCAGGAACTGAGTAAAAGCTACTTTATAAACCTCGGGATTCGCGCTGGCTGATGAGCCTACTACAAAAAGTGCCAAACATAACGCAGCATAGAGTATATGCTTTGGTGTCTTTGGTCGCATATGCAATGAGTAAGCGAAAGAATATGAGATTCGGGGTCAAAATATTCTGAACGTATTAGTCTAAACTTATAATTTGCTACTTTTAGGTAAAACTTATGGCAACAAGAATTCTTCCTTTAACTTATATTTTTAACGTTTCATGATGCTAAATCGTATGATATTTTCGACGTATTTCACTTTTTTATCAATATTTCTTCTTAATTGTGCAGAAAAATCTGATAATTCAATTGAAATACCCCAAGAGACCTCTTATTCTACCACCCTGGTGGTGAATAACTTATCGATACCATGGGGGATGACATGGCTTCCCGATGGCAGTATGTTAATTGCCGAAAAATCCGGTACATTACTTAAAGTAACTGACGGAGAACGCACTGAAATTCAGAATGTTCCGCCCGTTTATGTGCGGGGTCAAGGCGGACTTATGGATATAGAACTCCACCCCGATTATGAAAATAATGGCTGGATCTATATTTCCTACTCTTCTGAAGATGGAGAAGGTCCAGGTGGCAATACCAAAATAATACGAGCAAAACTCGAGGGAAATGCCTTAACAGGTATCGAAACTTTGTACAAAGGGGCGCCCAATACGACCCGGGGACAGCATTGGGGCAGCCGACTCGAATTTGACCGGGACGGTTATTTGTATTTCACTATTGGCGACCGCGGCGATCGGGATGTTAATCCACAGGATATGACCCGGGATAACGGGAAGGTGTATCGAATCCATGACGATGGCCGGATTCCTGCTGATAATCCTTTTGTTGGCCAGGCAAATGCCAAAGAGGCCATCTTTACCTATGGGAATCGGAATCCACAAGGTATGGCCATGCACCCTGGAACTGGAAAGATCTGGATACACGAGCACGGTCCGCGTGGCGGGGACGAGATCAATGTTGTGGCTAAAGGTGTCAACTACGGCTGGCCGGTGATCACTTATGGGATCAATTATTCCGGTACCCCTATCACAGATCAGACCGCCATGGAAGGTATGGCACAGCCCATTCACTACTGGGATCCTTCGATCGCACCTAGTGGAATGGCATTTGTGACTTCAGATATGTATCCCGGATGGGAAGGCGACCTGCTTGTAGGCTCTTTAGCCTTTCAATACCTGGAAAAATTAGACCTGAACGGGGAGAGCGTCACGAAACGGGAAAAACTGATGGAGAATATCGGTCGGGTGCGTAATGTGCGTCAGGGACCTGATGGCTATCTCTATGTAGCAGTCGAAAATAAAGGGATATACCGAATCGATCCTCAGTAATTATTTCTTAAAAGCTGCAATTGCCTCTTTTACGGAACCCTGTTCTTTAAGCAGGGTATTGGCCTCTTCATAAGACAGGCCTAAACTATCCATGACATAGCGCGTGCCTCGGTCCACTAATTTATTATTGCTGAGTTGCATGTTTTCCATGCGATTGCCTTTTACCCGGCCGATGCGGATCATCAGTGCCGTCGTGATCATATTCAGCACTAATTTTTGGGATGTACCGCTTTTCATTCGCGTACTCCCTGTGACGAATTCAGGTCCCACTACCACTTCAATTGGAATTTCAGCCGCTACAGCCAAGGGAGATCCGGGGTTATTCGTGATCCCGGCAGTTAAAATTCCGTTTTCCCGGGCTGCTTTTATTCCACCCAGTACATAGGGCGTCGTTCCCGAGGCGGCAATACCCACTACAGTGTCCAAATCGGTTATTTCATGTTCCAACAGATCCTTCCAGGCTTGTTCAGTATCGTCTTCGGCGAATTCTACCGCTTTTCGTATGGCACCATCCCCTCCGGCGATGAGTCCGATCACCCGCTCATGTGGCATGCCAAAGGTCGGGGGAATTTCAGACGCATCTACGACACCTAATCTCCCGCTAGTGCCTGCACCAATATAAAATAAGCGACCTCCATCGTAAAAACGTTGTTCCAGGCCTTCGACCAGCAAGCGGACCTGAGGCAGGACATTTTTAACGGCGACTGCAATTTTCTGATCTTCCTTGTTAATATTGTAGAGTATCTCACTGATCTCCATCTTTTCGAGATTGTCATATAAGGAAGACGCTTCTGTGATCTTGGTGTAATCAGACATAGGCCTAGAGGATTTTAAGTTCCGAGTCCCGAAATAGATTGAGACGGTTATGCGATGGGTCAAGCTCTGTGATCATGGTATGGATCGCACTCAGGTCACAGGTTTTATAGCGGTGATGTGAATTCAATTTTTGCGAGATACACAAAAGTACCGATTTTTTGGAGGCGTTAATGACAGCCTTTTTGATCTGCACCACATCCCAGCTTAGATCTGTAAGCCCTTGCACCGGATCTACATAGCCCGTCCCGATAAAACTAAAATCTACCTGTAATTCTGAGAACTGACGTGCCGTTTCGAGTCCGATCGTGATCTGGGCCTCAGGGTCTATTCTACCACCGATGAATATCGTTTCAATATTTGGTTTTGTCATCAATGCGTGCGCAACCGGTATGCTGAACGTAAAGCAGGTCAGGGATATATCGGCCGGGAGCATTCTGGCAAATTCCAGGCAGGTCGTTCCCCCATCAATAAATATCACACTACCCTCCCGGACCAGCTTTAGGGCTTTTCCGGCAATGGCCATTTTCTCTTCCAGGGCAAAAACATTTACATTTCGCGCAACCAGGCTGTTAAATCCTAAGGAAACAGCCCCACCATGTACTTTGCGCAACTTGCCATCCGTATCTAATTCTTTCACATCCCGTCGGGCCGTATCGATAGATACATCCAGCGTCTCGGCCAGGTCGGCCAACAAGACCCGGTTGTGCAATTCCACCTGCTTTAAAATAGCCTCTTTCCGTTCGGCTTTTAACATAGATCCAATTTGTGAACAAAGATACAGAAGTATTTCTTATTTGCCGTTTTTTGACGTTTTAACTTATTTAAATGTTAAATATTGCAATTTGTTGCATTTTATTTATTAATAAATGCTGTTTTATGCTACCTTTGTCATTCGCTTTAATTTAATATTGTATGTCAACAATGCTGAAATCACCTGAAATAACCCGGATACCAAGGGATGAGGAATCCCGGAAATTTGAAAAGATCAACACTGCCATCTATGGAAGCTCTGATCAGGCTTCTTTTTTTGTGGCCAATGAGATCGCCAACCTCATAAGAGAACGGCAAAAAAATGGTAAGAATGTAGTCCTTGGACTCGCCACAGGCTCCACCCCTACCAAGGTTTATGATTTCCTGGTAAAATTCCACGAGGAAGAAGGTCTTTCCTTTAAAAATGTGATCACCTTTAACCTTGATGAATACTATCGGATGGAACCGGATTCTATCCATAGTTATGTGCGTTTTATGAACGAACACCTTTTTGATCACATCGATATCCCTGAGGAAAATGTCCATATCCCTGATGGGACTCTTGAAAAAGA
>JAHHLF010000374.1 GCA_018679315.1 Bacteroidia bacterium
GTAAATATGGCTTTGTTACTCAATTCGGAAGCGATATGCCCCATTACCGGACGCTTAGACTTGTCACGTTCACCACCACACCCCACTACGGTGATGACGTTTTCATTTCCAGTCCTCAATGCATGGATAGAATCCAATACATTTTTTAAGGCGTCCGGCGTATGGGCATAATCAACAATTGCGGTTATCCGCTGCTTTGAAATAAAATATTGAAAGCGACCATCCACAGTTTCCAATTCACTAAGCAGCCGCAGAATTTCTATTTTTTCTAAACCCAGGATATGGGCCGTGGCATAAATGGCCAGTACATTATAGGCATTAAAATCACCTATTAATTTTGTCCAGAGATCATTCTCATCGACCTTCAACAGTTGCCCGTCAAATTGCCTTTCCATGATCTGCGCTTTGTAGTCGGCAAACGTTTTTAGGGCGTAGGTATACTTTTTAGCTCTTGTGTTCTGGAGCATGAACAAGCCGTTCTTATCATCGGCATTGCTCAAGGCGAAGGCAGATCTTTCAAGATCATCGAACAGGCGTTTTTTCGTATCCCTGTAGGTTGAAAAATCCTTGTGATAGTCCAGATGGTCATGGGATAAATTGGTGAAAATGGCTCCTTTAAAATGCAATCCGGCCGTCCGTTGCTGATCTAAACCATGGGAGCTCACTTCCATAAAGCAGAACTCGACACCTTCTTCTGCCATAAGTGACAGATAATGATTGATAGTCATTGGGTCTGGTGTGGTATGGGTTGTGTCATGACGTTGATTATCAACCATGATCTTTATGGTGGAAATCAGTCCGACTTTATATCCTGCCTTCTTAAAAAGATCGTAGAGCAGTGTACTTACTGTAGTTTTTCCATTTGTACCCGTCACCCCGATCAATTTTAAGTTTTTACTCGGGTTATCGTGGAAATTTGACGCTATTACCGCAAGCGCATTTTTGGAATTATCAACCTGGACATAGGTAACGTTATCATGTAACTTTTTTGGGATCTCTTCGCAAACTATGGCGATCGCCCCGGCTTCTATCACCTTCTCTATAAATGTATGCCCATCAACTGTTCCCCCTTTGACCGCTACAAAGAGATCATTGCCCGCCACCTTCCTGGAATCAAAATGTACTTGCCCGACCTCAATAGCGGTAGAACCTGTGACATCTTTCAATCGAACCCCGTACAATATGTCTTTCAATAGCTTCATGAGAGTTCGAGGGTTATCTTACGCACATTTTTCAGGGTCGTGCCTTTAGCCACTGACTGGGATTTCACCTTGCCATTACCAATAACTTCTACTTCTAATCCCATGTTTTCCAAAAGGGCGATGGCATCCATGCCACACATTCCCCGAACACTGGGTACGGTTGTCCGGTCTTGCTGTTCCAGCGCATAATATTGATCGAATTGCTGTTGCAGGTCCGGTAAATCCTTGTTCAGAGGAATAATCTCATCTACTTGTGGATTATTCGCATATATCTTGTGAGCAATAGCCTTAAAGACCGGTCCGGATACGTCGGCACCATAATAGCCCACGCTTTTATCCGGTTCGTGGATAACAACAATACAGGAATACTTGGGATCTTCAGCAGGGAAATACCCGGCAAACGTAGATATGTATCCCAGTTTATCGGGGTCTTTAGCGACATAATTCTTTTGTGCTGTACCCGTTTTTCCCGCCATTGAAAATGTCGAAGAATAGAGTTTGTTTCCTGTTCCGTGCTTTTTCTCAACTACATTCTTTAGTAGTTTTTGGACTTTACCTACCGTTTCATCAGAACAGATCTTTGGATGAATGACCTCCTTCTCAAAGCTGTAAAGTGTTTGGTTCCATTCCCGAACTTCCTTAATGAGCCTCGGCCTTAGTAGTTCTCCGTTATTGGCGATGGCATTATAAAAAGCTAATGTTTGCAAAGGTGTTTGTGCTACTTCATAGCCATGTGACATCCAGGCCAATGAAATCCCTGACCATCCCTTGTCACCCGGTGATCTGAGAACGGGCTCGCCTTCTCCCCGAATGGGCATTCCAAGAGGTTCAGCAAGTTTCATTTTATGCAATCGCCTGGTAAATTTTTCGGGCGACTCTTTATATCCATTGTGGATCATTTTGGCAAAAGCCGTATTTGAAGAAACTTCAAAAGCTTCCCCAACGCTCAATTCCCCATAACCGCCATGTTTTGAATCCCTGACAACACGATCGTAAATTCGCCATCTGCCTTTTTCAGTATTGATTACCGTATTTGTATCGACAACCCCATCTTCGAGAGCGGCTACCAATGACATCAACTTAAAAGTTGAACCAGGTTCATGTGATTCACCAACGGCATAGTTCAGACGTTCGTAGTACTTCCCTTCATCTGTCCGACCGAGGTTTGAGATCGCCTTTATAGCTCCGGTCTTGGTTTCCATGACTATCACGCAGCCGTGGTCTGCCTTGTAGTGCTCCAATTGCTTTAGCAGGGCATGGTGGGCAATGTCTTGTATATTAATGTCTATTGTGGAAATGACATCGTAGCCATCTTTTGGCTCGACAATATTTTCTCTTCCGACAGGCTTCCACTGGCCTTTTGCGATCTTCTGCTTCAGCCGCTTGCCTTCCATACCCCGTAAATAC
>JAHHLF010000224.1 GCA_018679315.1 Bacteroidia bacterium
AGTAGATTTCATACAACTGAGCTTTGCCTCAAATTACAATATTTCAAAAAGAGGGATTGCGACAGTCAGTTAAAGCTTTCCTAAAATTAAAAGGCTTACCAGCCAACCATCATGTATTTGAGTTTGGCCTTATCCGGTATCTGTACCGCTTCAATAGACAGGCTTTGATTGTATCTAAGACTGCCCGGAAGCTCCTCTTTAGAGATGGTAAAGTATACATCACTATTCTTTACAAAAATGACCACATTATTCAGGGAAGTAACGATTTTTCGGATCTCGTAAACCTCTTTGATATCCTTAAAAGTGCTATTTACACTAATATTCTCGGCTGTCTTATAGCGCGGATCATGGATTTGAATATTTTCTACTACGGCCGTACTATCTTTCGATGGAGTTAAGGTTAGGAGTAAACTACCCCCTTTTTGGTATATACGGATCTTATTTTGTGTGCTTCCTAAAATACGAGCGGAGGTATCCCGAATAATGGAATCATTACTAAAAAGATTCTCAATATCAGCCGATGAGGTTCCTTTTGTCAGAAGGCCCACTTGCTCCGGTTGGATCAGGAAAGTCGTATCCTTTTCTTGTTTACATTGTGCCAAACAAGCTATAACTGCTATCCCAAAAATCAGGTTTCGAATCATCTGCATACTATCGGATCACTTTTTTGAGCACCCCGAGGACTCCTCTAATAAAAGTAGCCGAAGTAAGTACCTTAATTACTGGATTTTGGCGCGAGCTTCGCCTCCTGCTGCTTGTCCGCCTGGAAGAGGTGCGTTCGGATTGCTTCTGCTCTTTCTCAGCCAACTTCTCCGCGTTTTCAATCTTTTCGGACAAGATCTCATACGCACTTTCACGATCGATCTCCTTGTTGTATTTCGCAACCAATTTAGACGCCCCAATTACTTCTTTAAGTTCGCTATCAGATAAGATATCCATCCTGCTCATAGGTGCCCTGAGCATGGTTGCCGCCAACGGTGTGGGGCGACCCTTTTCATCCAGCACTGTGATTAGAGCTTCTCCAATTCCAAGGCTGGTGAGCACTTGTTTGGTGTCGTAGTAATCAGACAGCGGATAATTTTCAGCAGTGAGCTTGATGGCCTTCCTGTCTTTGGCCGTAAAAGCTCTTAAGGCATGCTGAACCTTTAGGCCTAATTGGGAAAGAACGGCACTGGGTACATCCGTTGGATTTTGAGTCACAAAATAGAGTCCGACACCTTTGGAACGGATCAGTTTAACAATACTTTCGATTTGACCCAGAAGTGCTTTTGATGCCTCCTTAAAGATCAGATGAGCTTCATCTATAAAGAAAATAAGTTCGGGCCTGTCACTGTCTCCTTGTTCCGGAAAAGAATCATATATCTCAGCAAGAAGGCTGAGCATGAATGTCGAGAATAATTTAGGCCTGTCTTGAATATCGGTGAGCCTGATAATATTGATGATACCCCGCCCATCTTCATCAATTCTGGTGAGGTCGTCCACATCAAATGATTTTTCCCCAAAAAACAGATCTGCGCCCTGCTGTTCCAATTCTATGACTTTCCGCAGAATTGTGCCGGTAGAACTGGTGGAGATACGTCCGTAATCTTTAGAGAACTCTTTTTTGCCTTCCCCGGTTGCATATTGTAATACCTTTTTGAAATCTTTGAGGTCGAGCAAAGGGAGCTTATTGTCATCACAGTACTTAAAAACGACAGCTACGATCCCTTCCTGTACAGTAGAAAGATCCAGGATTCTAGATAAAAGAACCGGACCGAATTCAGATACTGTCGCTCTTAGATTGACGCCTTCTTGTTCCGAAAGCGATAAGATCTCAACTGGAAAATCCTTAGGGGTAAATGGGATTCCGATCTTTTCATGACGCTCATCGATCTTGGGATGTCCGGGTGATGGTTCGGCAATGCCGCTAAGATCTCCTTTCAAATCCATCAATAGTACGGGGATACCTTTTTCGGAAAGATTTTCGGCAATTATCTGGAGGGTTTTGGTTTTTCCGGTACCTGTGGCTCCGGCGATAAGACCGTGCCGGTTTAAGGTTTTCAAGGGGACTTTAACATGTGCACCGGTGACTGTTTCACCCTCGAGCATGGCAGCACCCATGGTAATAAAATCGCCTTTGGTTTTATAGCCTTCCTCTATATGCGCAAAGAATTCTTCTTTGGTACTCATCCATGATAAATTTCGATAAAAATAGGGTAATTTTAAGCAACTCAAAAATGCTATCAACATATGAAAAATTTCCACAGTCAACTCCTAATTTTTGCATTGTTTATCGGCATATCCGCCTGGTCTCAGGAGACTGATCAGATCATTTTTCACCCTTCCCACGAACCCCTGAAAGCCAATGCGCCATTTAGCGATGTTGTAGAATGCGGCAATATGTATTTTCTGGCCGGACAGATAGGGATGGACCACTCGACAAGAACAATGGTTGAGGGCGGAATAAAAGCAGAGACGAAACAAGTGATCATGAACATAAAGGATGTCCTGGCACAGCGTGGCCTTACCCTGGATCATGTCGTAAAATGCATGGTTATCTTGAGTACCATGGATGATTTTCAAGCCTTTAACGAAGTGTACACCCAATATTTTACCAAGAAACCTGCACGGACGACTTTTGCCGCAAGCGGACTTGCCAGGAATGCTGCCATTGAGATCGAAGTGATCGCGATCCGACCCCAATAATTGAGGTCGTGGCCGAGGAAATACTATCTTTGCCGCATGGCAGATCCTACCGTACTTGAGGCAGTTGAAAAAGGCACTATGTTACCGCTTATGGAAGAGTTTTACACGATCCAGGGCGAGGGTTATCATAAGGGAACAGCTGCGTATTTTATTCGTATAGGAGGGTGTGATGTGGGATGCCATTGGTGTGATGTCAAGGAAAGCTGGGATGCAGACCTGCACCCGGCAACTGCTATTGATCCCATTGTGAAAAATGCTTCAACCTACTCCGAAACCATAGTAATTACCGGGGGAGAACCTTTGATGTGGAATATGGAACCCCTGACAAAGGCATTAAAAGAAAAAGGGGTAAGTACCCATATTGAAACTTCCGGAGCCTACCCCTTTACTGGTCGTTGGGACTGGGTGTGTCTTTCCCCCAAAAAAAATAAACTGCCGCTGCCCGAGATCTATCCGCATGCAGATGAGCTAAAAGTTATTGTGTACAATAAACACGATCTGCTTTTTGCAGAAGAGCAAGCGTCAAAGGTTAATGAAAATTGCGAACTATATCTTCAACCGGAATGGAGCGTGCGCGACAAAGTAACCCCTTTGATCGTAGATTATGTGATGGCCCATCCCAAGTGGAAAGTATCCCTTCAAACACACAAATACCTCAATATTCCTTAAGAAATTTATTTTCCGCCGTTGGCTTGAAGATCGAGGATGCATTCTGCGTCCAATGCAGGTGCAGCGATGCCTTTAGCCGACAGGGATTGTAACATCCCCATCATGCCTCCGCCAAATTGGATCTCCGCCAGCATCAAGCAATTATCGACCACACAATGATTTGGAGCTATCGGATCCTGATGTTGATTTACCTGGGGTGTGCCCAGGTCAACTAATCCAAAGAGGTGTCCGAATTCGTGCATGAGGGTGGCAGCTTCGATATCAGCCTCACTAATTGATGAACTCTGCGCTGCTAGCGATTTGATAGTTTTCTCGTAGATGATCATGGAAGTGTTTCTATATGACGCCCCCAAGGTGACGAGTTGATTTTCCGGATCATCACCTTCTGAATTCGTATCAGAGAAATAAATGTAGATCGCAATAGTATCGTCTTCATTGTACAAGGTTCTTATATCTGCTTCCAGATCTGCAGCCTGTTGTATGGAAAAAGTCTCTACACCTTCAGAAGGGATCTCTCGATACACGACACTGATGTCTGTTTTGAAAGTCCTATCCTCAAGAAAACTAACAAAATCGGCCATAGCCAACGCCGTGGGCCGGAAACCTGGATTGTACACGGCTTCTATGACCATGGTGCTATAGGTATCATTTGCCAGAATATCGTTAGCCGAGGCTCCGGTCGCTAAAAGGTTCGCCGCTTTAAAATCTGGCGTTGGTTCGTTAGCCGGGTCATCCTTTGAACATTGAGTTAAGATCAAACTTAGGAACAAGAATGGAAGGAATACGATCTTTTTCATACTAGTAAGCGCATTGTTTTGCCCTAAAATAACGGTATTTGCTGATTTTTGGTATTAATTCGGTGTTAAACGGGCCAAATAATCGAAATGAGGTCCATCCAGCACTTTTTCTGCTATAAATCCACATTGATGAGCGATTTCTTCCAGAGTATTAAAATCTACATAGACCCATGGAAATGACGGTTCATATTCCCCTTCATAATAAAGAGCAAAAAGGATATCACCATAATAACCCCCCTTTGGTAATACAGGGCCTCCCAATTTGTCCTGATCAAACATATAGCGGATATCACTGGAATCAAGAAGGATCTGTCCACCCGGCTTCAATAGTTCTTTAAGATGAAAAAGGTAGGTATTTAGTTGGTTTAGATTTCCTGCAATACCAATACCATTCATAAGCAATAGGATGGTATCAAAAGAAGATCCCGTGTATTCGAGAACTTCAGATTGCACCACTTTTCTTATTCCCTGCTTTTGACAGCATGTTACAGCCCCGGGCGACTTATCCAGAGCAGTAACATCTAAGCCTCGCTCCTGCAAGATCAGGCTATGGGTCCCTGAAC
>JAHHLF010000182.1 GCA_018679315.1 Bacteroidia bacterium
CTGCTGATCCACACCAAGTGGATGGAAGTCGGCCACTGCTTTGATATCCTTCGGCATTCCAAGAAGCCAATAGCTTAAAAATATCGGGTAGATTCCGATGTCTAGCAGGGAACCTCCTGCCAGGTCTGGGTTCCAAATCCTGCTATCGAGAGGTCTGTCCATTGCGTTAAAAGCAAAATCGGCCTGAATATATCCGACCTTACCTATGGTTCCAGCAGCTATCATGGCTTTCATTTTCAGAAGGGCCGGATTAAACCTGGACCAAAGTCCCTCCATTAGGAAGACATTGTTCTCTTTGGCACAGGCGATCATTTCCGACACCTCTCCTTTATTTATCCCCATCGGCTTTTCACATAAAACATGTTTGCCGTTCTTCATTGCTTCGATGGCCCATTTTTTGTGCGCGTGATGTGGGGTAGCTATATATATGATCTCTACATCCGTATTAGCAAATAAATCTTCATAACTCCCATGCAGAAACTGCGGATTTTGAGGTATGGCGCCGGTAAAATCTTTTGCTTTTTCCGCATTTCGTGAGGCCACTGCTACTAGTTCAGCCTGGGGTATCAATGCCAGGTCCAGGGCAAATTTCCTGGCAATATTTCCCAATCCGAGAATTCCCCATCGTATTCTTTTTTCCATAGTTCCTGTGCTAACCGACCAAAGGTACTCAATATTACTCCGTATATTTATTCGCTGAAAAAACAGGTTTATGAACATTGAGTTCAATAAGAATGAAGATCATAACAAGATGCTTGTTTCTGGTCTTAAAAAGAGACTTTCCCGAATAAAACAAGGGGGTGGTAAGGCACGGATCGAAAAACAACACGCCCAGGGTAAAATGACGGCCAGGGAACGGGTTGCCTATATTCTCGACAAAGGCACTGAGCAGATCGAGATAGGCGCTTTGGCCGCAGAGGGAATGTATGAAAAGGAAGGCGGATGTCCTTCGGCCGGCGTGGTAGTGGTGATGGGAAAAATTAAAGGCCGACTCTGCATCGTAGTGGCAAATGACGCTACAGTAAAAGCAGGTGCCTGGTTTCCTATGACAGCAAAAAAGAATTTAAGAGCCCAGGAGATCGCCATAGAGAACAAAATTCCCATAGTCTATTTAGTAGATAGCGCTGGTGTCTTCCTGCCTATGCAAGATCAGATCTTTCCAGATAAAGAACATTTTGGACGGATCTTCCGTAATAATGCCATAATGAGCAGTATGGGTATCCCCCAGATCGCAGCTGTTATGGGCAGTTGTGTAGCAGGAGGCGCTTACTTGCCTATTATGAGCGATGAGGCCCTGATCGTAGATAAGACCGGGAGTATTTTCCTGGCTGGCAGTTATCTTGTCAAGGCAGCCATTGGGGAAGATGTAGACAATGAGACCCTCGGAGGTGCAACTACACATTGCGAAATAAGTGGGGTTACGGACTACAAGGCCAAAGATGATGCACACGCCCTGGATACCATCAAGAAATTGATTGATAAACTCGGATCTAATCCGGAAGCAGGGTTTAGCAGAGTTAAAGCAGAGAAGCCCAAAGAAAAAACGGAGGATATCTTCGGCTTGATCCCAGATTCCCGAACCGAACCCTATGACATGCTTGAGGTGATCAAACGCCTGGTTGATAATTCCGATTTTGAACAGTACAAGGCTGGCTTTGGGAAGACCATCTTAACCGGATATGCGCGAATAGACGGCTGGGCTGTAGGGATCGTTGCCAATCAGCGGAAAGTAATAAAAACCAAGAAGGGTGAAATGCGTTTTGGTGGTGTTATCTATTCCGATTCTGCGGATAAAGCCACACGTTTTATTGCCAATTGCAATCAGAAGAAGATCCCACTGGTTTTTCTTCAGGATGTAACCGGATTCATGGTTGGCAGCAAGAGTGAACACGGCGGGATCATAAAAGATGGTGCTAAAATGGTCAATGCGGTCAGTAATTCTGTGGTTCCGAAATTCACGGTAATTGTTGGAAATTCATATGGTGCCGGGAACTATGCCATGTGCGGAAAGGCCTATGACCCCAGATTGATCGTATCCTGGCCTTCAGCGGCCCTTGCGGTAATGAGTGGTAATTCTGCCGCCAAGGTTTTATTGCAAATAGAAAAGGCGTCCCTCAAGAAAAAAGGCGAAGAACTTAGCGCTAAGGATGAAGAAGCTTTATTCAAAAAAAT
The DNA here is from genome assembly GCA_018679315.1 of Bacteroidia bacterium. Classification (GTDB taxonomy): domain Bacteria; phylum Bacteroidota; class Bacteroidia; order Flavobacteriales; family Flavobacteriaceae; genus HDS-28. Next base: position 2,173 of record JAHHLF010000182.1, read on the forward strand.
AAAAGATCGGTATGATGATCAGATCTCCCCGTACTACGGCGCAGCCCGACTCTGGACTGATGCCATTATAGATCCTATGGATACCCGGAAATGGATCTCGATGGGTATTGAGGCCGCAAATCATGCCCCTATCGAAAAAGCTTTTAATATGGGCGTGCTGCAGGTATAAGAGGCTCGGTCTTATATTTACCTCGCTACAACTGAACTCCCATTGGATAGGGTGAACAATTTTTGATTCACATCTTTTAAAAACAGTTTATACTGACGCACTTGTCTCCTTTGAGTGCGATCCCCGTAGGGAGCATAGACAGTTACCTTAAGATAAGTTGGTGTTAAACTCTTATTGCCAAGATATTTGGCATTCACAGTCCAGGTACCCTGTAAATTTTTATCAATTACATATTCGGCAATGGAATAGCCTTTATCCTTCTCATCTGCAATTCGATCTTCACTCGCGGCATAAGTGTGTTTCCAGGTATAATACTGTCCGCCCGGATTTACGAATTGTAATTCAAATTCGGCTTCGCTGTCATTCCACTCAAAAACAACACGTGTCGTGCCATCTACAAAAGGATCTGTGAGGATATTTTGGACCCGCTTACCAATCTTCCTACCATCCACGGATAGCAGATTGTCGCTTTCATGCTGCAGGATCTTGCCAAACTCGTTAGATCTAAACAGAAATTCCTCTTCCAGGAGGTATTTATATCGGGCATATATGTTGGCAGATTTTCCAATCTCCCCGGCCTCACGATAGGCTCGGGCCAGATCAAGATAGGACTGGCTGTAATGTGGTCGCAGAATGAACACTTCTTTGTAAACCTCCAGGGCCTCTTTATTTTTCCCGTTTTCTTCAAGCATATAGGCAAGTCCCTTCAGCAATACCGGATTCCCATCAATTTTGGCTTTGTTGTCTTTCAGGATCTTGTCAGCCATTTGGTCGCCATCACTCCGGGAAGAAAAATAAGCGTACATATCCATAAAAAAATAAGGAGATGCTGAATATTGGTTGCTATACTTATCGAATACATTCACTGCGTCCTGCAGTTGGTTCGCCCTGTATAATTCGTTTAAATAAACTGGTTTATCTTCAACCAGCTCTTCCTCGCCAGGCACCGATTCCTTAATATAATTATGGCGCAAACGGGCCAGATCGGTGATCTTAGACAATGCGGCCTGTCCACCTACCGTATTGATAATTATGACGCCTCCCCCACCAACCGAACCATATCGGGCACCATATGTCAGGGAGGATACGATAGCCATTCGTTTTATATTGTTTACATCGAGCCATATTGGAGCCTGTGAAAAGATCTGGCCATCTACGTCGTAAATGGCAACCCGGGGATTCGATACGGAACCCAAACCGCGCATTACCACATAGCCACCTCGCTGGCAATCGCCAACGGCCCAAACTCCTGTAAATTGATTGCGGATCACATCGAGGATACACAAGCCAATAGGAGCAATATCATCACCAGAAACAACGCGCACCAATCCGGGAGCTATACGGGCATCAATAATACCAAAGGCTGTGCGGATCAGGTCTGGATTAACACGGTATTCCATGGCCAGTTCCTGCTGGGATTTTCGTCCTTTTCGAGTAACAGTTACCTCGTCCAGTTCTTGCACATCG
>JAHHLF010000209.1 GCA_018679315.1 Bacteroidia bacterium
TGTCAGGGCAGAAGTGCCTAAGATGAAATTGGATGATGTCTTTGTGAAAAAAGATGATATCGCTATTGCCGTAAAGACCGAATTGCAGGACGCAATGCTTGATTATGGATATGACATCATTAAAACGCTCGTAACAGATATAGATCCGGATGCTCAGGTTAAGGCAGCCATGAACCGGATCAACGCATCTGAGCGGGAAAAGATCGCTGCACAATTCGAGGGAGATGCTGCGCGCATCCTTATCGTTGAAAAAGCCAAAGCCGAAGCCGAAAGCAAGCGTCTTCAGGGACAGGGTATTGCCGATCAACGACGGGAGATCGCACGCGGACTTGAAGAATCCGTAGAAGTATTGAACAAAGTGGGTATCAATTCGCAGGAAGCTTCCGCTTTAATTGTGGTTACACAGCACTACGATACCCTACAGGCCATAGGAGAGGAGACGAATACCAATCTCATCTTGCTCCCCAACTCTCCCCAGGCAGGCAGTGATATGCTAAACAATATGGTAGCCTCCTTTACTGCAAGTAATCAAATAGGTGAAGCCATGAAAAGGCATAATAAGCCGCCCAAGGATGAATCCTAAATTAGGGAATAAAAAAGGGGTGAAATAGAATTCACCCCTTACTTTTTCATTTAAATCTATAAACCATTCGGTATATTTATGTGAAACAGCCTGTTTTATTGGGCTGAGTCTAGTTTAGCCCATGTGCTCCTCAAGGTCACAGTTCTGTTAAAAACAAGCTTGGTATCTGTGCTATCGGGGTCTACACAAAAGTATCCGAGGCGTTGAAATTGGTATCTTTCCCCAATTTTAGCCGTTTCCAAGCTGGGTTCCAGGTATCCTGTTCTGATCTCCAATGATTCCGGGTTGATAAACTCCATGAAATCCTTGTCCTTATGGGCATCTGGTGTAGCATCAGTAAAGAGTCGGTCATATAGCCTGATCTCTGCATTTATAGCATGTATTGCCGATACCCAATGAAGCGTTCCCTTTACTTTTCGCATACTTTCTTCAGTGCCGCTGCCACTCCTGCTTTTGGGATCATACGTGCATTGCACCTCAACCACTTCCCCTGCCTCATTCTTAGTGCAGCTTTCGGCTTTGATGATATAGCCGTTCTTAAGACGAACTTCCCCTCCTAATTTGAGTCGGAAATACTTTCTGTTCGCTTCCTCTCTGAAATCTGCCTTTTCTATCCACAATTCCCCTGAAAATGGTACCTGGCGACTTCCTGCCGATTCATCTTCCGGGTTGTTTTCCGCTGTTAGCCACTCTTCTTCTCCTTCCGGATAGTTTGTGATAATAACTTTCAGTGGGTCTAAAACAGCCATAACCCTGGGCGCAATTTTGTTTAGGTGTTCCCGCACGGTAAACTCCAATAAAGAGACATCAACCACGTTTTCACGTTTTGCAATGCCTATTGTATCTGCAAATTTTCTTATAGATTGCGGTGTATAGCCTCGCCTTCTCAGGCCAGAAATAGTGGGCATTCTGGGGTCATCCCAGCCAGAAACCACACCCTTTTCTACCAATTGTAGCAGTTTCCTTTTACTAACAACGGTATGGCTCAAGTTTCGGCGGGCAAATTCTCTTTGTTTAGGCCTTAGTTTAGGTGCTTCTCTTACCTGGTCAAGGAACCAATCATACAACTCCCGGTGGGGGGCAAACTCCAGCGTACATAAGGAATGTGAAATACCTTCAATATAATCGCTTTCCCCATGTGTCCAATCGTATAAAGGGTAGATACACCATGTATCCTTGGTTCTGTGATGATCTTTGTGAAGCACCCTATACATAATGGGGTCTCGCATTAACATATTGGGTGAACTCATGTCTATTTTAGCCCGCAATACATGCACACCTTCTTCAAACTCCCCATTTTTCATCCCCTCAAAAAGCGCTAAATTTTCATCGATCGATCGATCCCGATAAGGGCTGTTAATCCCTGATTCTGTGGGTGTCCCCTTCTGTTTGGCCATCTCATCTGAAGACTGACTGTCTACATAGGCCTTGCCTTCTTTTATCAATTGAACGGCCCAATCGTATAATTGCTGGAAATAGTCAGAGGCATAACATTCGCTATCCCACTGATAACCAAGCCATTCCACGTCTTTTTTGATAGCATCTACATATTCTTGTTCCTCCTTGATGGGGTTGGTATCGTCATAGCGCAAATTAACCGGGGCATTGTATCTAAGGCCTAAGCCAAAATTCAGGCAAATAGAGCTGGCGTGGCCTATATGAAGATAGCCATTAGGCTCTGGTGGAAATCGAAATCGTAGATCCGATTTTTCATATCCTTTTTTCAGATCATCTTCAATGATATGCTCAATAAAATTCAGCGATCTCTCTGTGTCGTTCATCCCAAAAAATGTGAAGGACAAATGTAGGAAAAATGTCCGCTTAACGGCCTATATATCAAGCTGACCATACAATAAATGCGTTTCACAACATATTTGGAGGGGGCGACAACATTAAATTCCCCGCGCGATAATTATATATCATATTTGTTGTTAGACACTATGGTAATTAAAATGTTCACTCAAGCATTGAAATTGATAATTGCAAAATAATAGCCATAGGTCGTCCGAAACCTCAAATTAATTTTCGGTATACCTACAAGTTGCCGAATGCAACACCTGCTTATGACAACAAAACCGATTATAATCCGCATTTTACTATTTGCATTATTTCTCCTAGCGGCTTTCACTAGCCAAGGGCAGGATTTAGATGCTCCGGTTGCTGCACCAATTCAGCCCGGTGGAACCACTGCATGGACTGCCGCTTGTGCGAGTGTAGATTTTAACGAGTTCTGGGTCAATTTTACCTGGGGTCCGCCTTTGGTTAATAGCGATAATGAATTTATCCTGGAGCTTTCTGACGCCACAGGCGATTTTAGTAGTCCCGTAGAATTGGCTCGGGATGACTCTCAGAATACAACTTTCGATTTTTATTTTCAGTTTGCCGTTCCTAACGACGTAAGGGGAGAAGGATACCGAATGCGCGTTCGAAGCACAAGTCCGGCTGTCACCAGTCCGGTCTCTCCAGCCTACCCCATGTATTACATGGATGTAAATACAGGTTTAACTATCCGGCCGCAGGGCCAGGCCGACTTCGGAGATGGTACGGCCGAAGTTTGCGATGGAAACAATATCACTTTAGAAGTATATGGGCTTGCTAACCCAGAAACATATCAATACAATTGGTACCGAAGCGGGACGCCTATGACTGAATCCAGTCATACGCTCACTGTCTCCCAATCGGGGATGTACAATGTGGAAGTAGACTACGGTACCTGTTCAGGATCCGGAAATACCTTATCAAATATCATTGATGTAACCGTAGGTTCCAGTTTAGGGATCGCCATCAATCCACCTGCCAAGACAGACCTCTGTAGTGGGGAAACTGTCGACCTCGTTGCCAATATCACCGGTATGGGGCTGGACTACCAGTGGTTTAAAGACGGAGCGCCCATCACATCTCCTCCAATTCTTGAGGACGACACCTATACAGTAGATGCCTCTTCTCCTGGTTTTGAAGGAGATTATCAGGTTGAGATATCCGGTGGTACCGCATGCCTCGAGCGTTCAGCACCCATAACGATAACCAATGCAGGAGACTTTACAGTAACACGAGATAATCCCGCTAATGTAGTTGTACTTCCCGGGCAATCACAAACACTGAGCGTTTCAACAACAGCGAGTGCGCCCACCTATCAATGGTATAGGAATGGCAGCCCGCTCCCAGGTGAAACCAGCGCCAGTACCACGGTAGATGACACTGGAACAGGAACCTATTTCTGTCGGGTTTCCCTGAGCGGTGGGCCTTGTTCTTCTACGTCGATCGACTCGGAAAATACAAATGTGGTAGTGCCAACTTCCTTAGAATTAGTTATAGACTACGCCACTTCGTACAGCGCATGTGTAAACACCAGTATTGTTTTAGAGGTTGCTCAAATCAATGCTATTGATTCTGGTGGCGGAAGTACAGATATTACGGCAGACCTAATTGGATCCATGACTTATCAATGGAATAAAGATGCAGTTGCCGTTACCGGCGAGACCAACTCAACGATCAGCCTAACAGATATCAGTGAAAATGGAAACTACGAAGTAGATGGTAACATCAGCACATACAATGCCACATCAAATACCCTTTCGGTAGAATTGCTTGTTAATGAAACTCTGACAATTTCAAGTACGGGCACAGTTAGCTGTGGTCCTGCAGTCGATATTACGCTAAGCACAAGCACATCCCTTACAGGAGAATCTTTCGACTGGTACAGAGATGGTGTGATCATAAATAGCACAGATGAAGCTTTGATCGTCAATGATCCAGGAACGTATCAGCTGGCTATCGACCGTTATGGATGTCCGCTTCGGTCGAATGAAATAATAATTACCCCGATAGATGATGACCTGATTACTATGGACCCGGAAGGCGCCGTTGTATTCCCGGAAGGTGGGAGCAGAACTGTAAATGCCTCAGGGGGCGATTCCTATCGCTGGTATGATGCTAATAATGTAGAAATAGCAACGGGATCCTCTTATACGTTCACGGCAGAAGGAAATTATACCCTCATTGCCACACTTGGTGCTTGTGAGATCATTAAGCCCATCGAAGCAGAATATCTGGACACTTTTAGGGTGCCTAATGTAATTACTGTTAATGGTGATGGTATCAACGATGTATGGGTGATCCCTAATTCCTATTCCAATAAACCCGATGTCACAGTGATCATTTACAACGAAAGGGGTGAGGAGATCTTAAACCAAAACGACTATCAAAATAATTGGCCTGAGGCTTCTATGTCTTTTTACAGACAAAACATGGTCTTCTTTTACAAGATCATGAATACACAAGAAGTATTGAAGCAAGGGACTATAACTGTTATCCGATAACCAAACTGATGAACCGAGTACTGTTGTTTATTTCCATGGTTTTATTACTGGGCGCTAGCCAACTTGCCGCCCAGGAAGACAATCCATTTATCACATACGATGTGCCGTCTCAAAACCTATTGAAGTTTAATCGCTTCTTAATAAATCCGACCTTTTCAACTGTTCGGGAAGACAAATCGTATTTCAATGTATTACATAGAAACCAATCGGTAGATTTTGATGATAACAACCAGGCTTACTTCTTAAGTTATAGTGGAAGGATCAATGACCGTACGGGGCTTGGTCTGAGTTTATACACCCAGCGCGAAGGAACTATAAGTAACTATGGGATCCTGGCTAACTATGCATATGGGATCAAACTAAGCGAAAAAAGCAATTTTACTTTCGGGGCCAACTTATCATACTATAGCAGTGGTTTTGATGAAAACCGGGCAAATCCAGTAGAAAATGACCCCTTACTGGGTGGTCTTCAGGACAATTCTTTATTTACGTTTCAACCCGGATTCAATATATCCTACGGGGACTTTGACTTTGGGGTTTTTGCGGAGAACCTATTTGATTACAATTTGAAAACAAGTGAGTCTATCACGGAATTCAAGGATAAGACTTTCTCGAGTCATTTACAGTATACACACCAATTTGAAAATGGAAATGGGATTTTTGAACAAGCCCGATTAATGCCTTTGGCCCGGGTTAGGAAAGTAGGGGAGGAGGACCTCGTTCTTGGAGGCGCGCTCATTCTCGACTTGCCAAAATTGGGATGGCTTCAGGGAGGCTATGATAGTTTTTATGGGGCTTCGGCCGGAATGGGCTTCAACCTGAACAAACGGCTTTCCATTGGCTATACCATGGAAAAAAGCTTGTCTACCAACTTTGACAATTTTGGACCCACGCATGAAATATCCTTTGCTTACTCCTTTACACCAAATCTTACGGAAGATCGAGTGATGTTGGAAGATCAGGAGGATCAATTGGTTAGTAATGAGGAGGATCCAACCGAATCATTTGATGACAAGGACAAAGAGATTGAAGAACTAAAAAGAAGGCTCACTGATAATGATGCCATTCTTGCCGAACTGATGTACCGCCAAGATTCCTTAGAAAATTTAGAAAGTGGCAGACAGCAAGATTTGGAGCGACGTTTTGAGATGGTGATGCGCATGGTGCGGAATGAAACTAAGGGTGAGCGACCAGACTTGGAAGAACGTGCCAAAGACCTATACTTCAATGGTCAACAAGACGAAACTGTTGTAGCCCAGCAGGGTCAGGATGATGACAGTAATGAGCCGCCTGTTTTGAGATACGATCCCAATCAGCAAGTGGTGGCGGCGGCTGAAGAACCAAAAGAATACCAATCGCCAGTTAAGCGTGATAATAGAGGTGTTGCCAGCACCCCGGTTAGAAAAGACCCCGGGGTAAAGAGCAGAAAATTCAACGACCTCCCTGGTGTTGAAGACGGGTACTACGTTGTAGCC
>JAHHLF010000136.1 GCA_018679315.1 Bacteroidia bacterium
GGGTAATAATGGTGAGTATAAGAAAGTACCACAAACAGGAAATGTTATCGTGGAAGGCCATGTGGATGTAGGCGCCGGAACAACGATAGACAGAGCTACATTAGGCTCAACTATCTTGCGAAAGGGCGTAAAGCTGGATAATCAGATCCAGATCGCTCATAATGTAGAGATCGGAGAACATACGGCCATAGCAGCCCAATCGGGTGTGGCAGGTTCAACTAAAATTGGTAAGTACTGCCAAATAGGAGGACAAGTAGGTATTGTAGGCCATGTCACTATTGGCGATCGGGTTAAGATCCAGGCACAATCTGGAATAACCCGAAATGTCAAAGATGACGAGATCATCCAGGGATCACCTGCGTTGAACTACGGGGATTACAACAAATCCTATGTACATTTTAAAAATTTACCCAAAATTGTTAACCGTCTTGATGAGATCGAGAAGAAAACCAATGGTAAGTAAGTATGGCGCAGCAGAAGACAATCGCTAAGGAAGTGACGCTAAAAGGTGTAGGGTTGCATACCGGGGAAAATGTGAAGATGAAATTCATCCCGGCTCCCGTTAATCACGGCTTTGCATTTAAGCGTGTAGATCTTGAGGGAGAGCCTATTATAGAAGCTGATGTAAATTATGTAGTGAATACGCAACGGGGCACTAATCTTGAAAAAAGAGGTGTAAAAATTCAAACTTCTGAGCACGTATTGGCCGCCTTAGTGGGTATGGGCATAGATAATGTACTTATTGAACTGGATTCTCCTGAACCTCCAATCATGGACGGATCTTCCAAATTTTTTGTCGAGGCATTGGAAAAGGCAGGAATCGTTGAGCAAGAGACAGAGAAGGAAGAATACATTGTTAAAGATGTGATATCATATAAGGATGAAGAGACGGGAAGTGATATTACCATTATCCCGTCAGATGAATACCAGGTTACGACCATGGTGGATTTTGGCACTAAAGTTCTTGGTACCCAAAATGCCACTTTATCCCATTTGGACGACTTTAAAGCTGAAATATCCGATGCACGGACCTTCAGTTTTCTCCATGAACTGGAGATGCTCCTGGAAGAGGGGTTGATCAAAGGCGGAGACCTCAATAATGCGATAGTCTATGTAGATCAGGAAATTTCTGAGGCTACCATGAAAAGACTTGAAAAAGCCTTTGATAAAAAGAAACTATCTGTCAAGCCTAATGGCATCCTTGATAATCTTACGCTGCACCACCCGAATGAAGCAGCTAGGCATAAATTACTGGATGTAATAGGAGATCTGGCACTCATTGGCACGCCAATACGCGGAAAAGTGATCGCGAATAAACCCGGTCATTTTGTCAATACACAGTTTGCTAAAAAATTGGCCAAGATCATAAAACTGGAAAAAAGGAATAAGGTGCCTACTTACGATCTGAATCAGGAACCGTTGATGGATACGACCAAGATCATGGAAATTTTGCCACATAGGCCTCCTTTCCTGCTGGTCGATAAGATCCTGGAATTATCTGATAATCATGTAGTAGGCATTAAAAATGTCACCATGACCGAGCCCTATTTTGTCGGGCATTTTCCGGGTGCTCCGGTGATGCCAGGCGTATTGCAAGTAGAAGCAATGGCACAGACAGGAGGGATCCTGGTTTTAAGTACAGTACCCGACCCTGAAAACTGGCTTACTTTCTTTATGAAAATTGATAATGCGAAATTCAAGCATATGGTGCGACCCGGAGATACACTGATTTTTAAATGCGACCTGGTGGCGCCCATTAGGCGGGGTATCTGTCATATGCAAGCATATGCATATGCCAATGGCAAATTAGTTTCAGAAGCAGAATTAATGGCTCAGATCGTAAAAACCAAAGGCAACTAGTATGAATCAACCTTTGGCTTATGTACACCCCGGGGCGAAGATCGCCAAAAATGTGGTGATCGAACCCTTCACCACTATTCACAATAATGTGATCATCGGTGATGGCACATGGATCGGTTCTAATGTGACCATTATGGAAGGTGCCCGCATTGGTAAAAACTGCAACATATTTCCCGGTGCCGTTATCTCTGCGCCTCCTCAGGACTTAAAATACAACGGCGAAGAAACGACCGTAATCATTGGTGATAACACAACGATCCGTGAATGTGCCACCATTCATAAAGGCACGGAAGACAGGATGAAAACAGTAGTAGGTAATAACTGTTTAATAATGGCCTATTGCCACATAGCACATGATTGCCTGGTTGGGGATAACTGTATTTTTTCCAATAATTCTACGCTTGCAGGACATGTCACTGTAGGGGACTATGCCATCCTTGCCGGAATGGTAGCCGTGCATCAATTTGTCTCCATCGGGAATCACGCTTTTGTCACAGGGGGATCCCTGGTGCGAAAAGATGTACCTCCTTTTGTTAAGGGTGCCCGGGAGCCATTGTCCTATGTTGGCATAAATTCCGTAGGGCTGCGTAGAAGAGGGTTCACTTCTGAGAAGATCAGAGAGATTCAAAATATCTATCGGATCCTCTATCAAAAAAATTACAACAATACCCAGGCGGTGCAGATCATTGAAGCAGAAATGGAGGCGACACCGGAAAGGGACGAGATTTTACAATTCATCCGCGATTCCCAACGAGGGATCATGAAAGGATATTTTAGCAATACTTAGCGCGCATGGCAAACACTTCAGATATTAGAAAAGGATTATGTATCCGGTATAATAACGACATCTTTAAGATCGTCGAGTTTCTTCACGTGAAGCCGGGAAAAGGCCCCGCTTTTGTTCGTACTAAGCTCAAGAGCATTAGTACGGGAAAAGTCATTGATAATACTTTTTCTGCGGGGCATAAGATCGATGATGTGCGGATTGAGACCCGAAATTATCAGTTCTTATACAATGATGGGACTACCTATCATTTTATGAACACAGACGATTATAACCAGATCGCATTACAGGAAGGCACGCTGGACGCGCCGCAGCTATTGAAAGAAGGTGAGATAGTCAAAGTGATGTTCAATACAGAAGACAGCAGCCCGTTAACGGTAGAAATGCCAGCTAGTGTTGTTCTGGAAGTCACACACACAGAACCAGGAGTAAAAGGGAATACGGCTACAAATGCTACGAAGCCGGCGACTGTAGAAACAGGGGCAAGGGTAAAAGTACCTTTGTTTATCAATGAAGGAGACCGGATCAAGATCGATACTGAGAAGGGGTCCTATATGGAGCGCGCGAAATAAAGGCTTCTCCCTATGAAATTTCCAAGATCTTATACATTAAAAGAAGTAGCCCAACTTATTCACGCTGAGTATATTGGGCCGGATGAATTTCCAGTTTTAGGCATGAATGAGATCCACGTGGTTGATGAAGGCGATATTGTATTTGTAGATCATCCTAAATACTACGAAAAGGCGCTAAACTCCGCCGCCACCGTAGTCCTGATCAACAAAGTTGTGGACTGCCCGGAAGGAAAGGCATTACTGATCTCCAATGACCCGTTTCGCGATTTCAATGTACTCACAGATCACTTCAAACCTTTTGAGCGTTCAAACCAAATGGTATCAAAATCTGCACGCATCGGAGAAGATACTGTGTTGCAGCCCAATGTGTTTGTCGGGAATAATGTAAAAATTGGTAAGGGCTGTGTCCTGCATGCAAATGTCTGTATTTATGACCATTGCGAGTTAGGTGATAATGTCATCATTCATGCCGGAACAGTCATAGGTTCCGATGCTTTTTACTATAAAAATAGACCGGAAGGTTTTGATAAGTTGAAATCAGGCGGTTCTGTCATTATTCAGGACGATGTAGAGATAGGCGCCCTGTGCACCATTGATCGGGGTGTGAGTGGTAATACAACCATTAAGAAGGGAAGCAAGCTGGACAATCAGGTTCATGTGGGACATGATACAGTCATCGGCGAAAAATGCCTGATCGCTTCGCAGACAGGCGTAGCCGGTTGTGTTGTGATAGAAGATGAAGTTACCCTCTGGGGTCAGGTTGGTGTGGTAAGTGCAGCGACAATAGGTGCAAAAACTGTGGTATTGGCTCAATCTGGTGTCGCAAGTTCCCTTGATGGAGGTAAAACGTATTTTGGAAGTCCGGCAGAAGAAGCCAGGTCCAAAATGAGACAACTGGCCAATGTCAAACGTATTCCGGATATCCTTGATCAGCTAAAAGAACAAAAGTCGTAATCCGCTTCTTTATTCATTTCATAACACATATTTTTGCCCAGCATTTAATCACATATTCCTTATGAGTGTATTGGTAAACAAAGATTCCAGGATCATCGTTCAAGGTTTTACAGGTAGTGAAGGTACTTTTCACTCCGAACAAATGATAGAATACGGCACCCAGATCGT
>JAHHLF010000194.1 GCA_018679315.1 Bacteroidia bacterium
GTAGGGTATATTTGTTTCAACCTCATGCTGAGGTAGAACCAATACAGATATAAATGTCAATGAATTCCAAGCATTTTGCAGTGATCATGGCCGGGGGCGTTGGATCGAGATTCTGGCCTGTAAGTACCCAGGCATTCCCTAAGCAATTTCACGATTTGATGAATACAGGTAGCTCTTTGTTGCAGCAGACATTTACACGCCTACAAAAATTTATCCCCACTGAGAATATATTTGTGCTGACAAATGCAGATTATGTTTCCCTGGTCCATGAACAAATTCCTGGATTGAATGACTACCAGATAGTTCCCGAGCCTGCTATGCGAAATACGGCTCCCTGTATTTTGCTGGCTGCGCTAAAGATCCAAAAGATAGAACCCGAGGCTGTAATGCTGGTAGCACCCAGCGATCATTTAATTGACGATGATGGTGCCTTTATGGATGATATCTTAAAGTGTATGGAACACAGTCAAAAGAATGATTCTATTTGCACCTTGGGAATAACACCCGATGCACCTAAGACGGGCTTTGGTTATATTGAATACAATGCAACAGATACTTCTCCGCTTAATTCAGTGATCAAATTCCGGGAGAAACCGGATAAGGACACTGCAAAACAATTTCTGGCTCAGGGAAATTTTCTTTGGAATGCCGGAATATTTGTGTGGAGTATTAATACCATTGTTCAAGCCTTTAAGATGAATCAGTCAAAGATGTTCGACTTATTCTACTCGGGACTGGCGGATTATAATACGGATAGTGAAACTACCTTTCTTGAAGCCAACTACGGGAGAGCAGAAAATATTTCTGTCGACTATGCTATCCTTGAAAAATCACAATCCATATACGTCTTACCGGCTACTTTTGGCTGGAGTGATCTGGGCACCTGGGGATCTTTGTACGAAGAAAAGGAGAAAGATGTAGATGGAAATGTTGCCATAGGCGCAAAGGTTACGGCTCAGAATTCATCCGGAAATATGATTTTTTTGCCTGAAGGCAAATTGGCCGTACTCGAGGGCGTAAATGACTACATAATTGTTGAAAAAGATAATGTGATCCTTATGATACCCCGGGAAAAAGAACAAGAGATCAAGGAAATAGTCGCCAGGGTTAAAAAAGAGCACGGGGATTCAGTCAACAGCTAACATATGTTCGAAGAGGATAAAAAACCATTTAAGGAAGAAGCTGCACCGGATGCACAAGAAGTGCGGGAGGATTTTCGCGGACTCATGGGCAGCACACGGAATTTCCTTTCAGATCTGCTGAGCATCCGTCGCAATACCGATCAGGAAGCCACCAAAACAGCAATAATTGAAGACATTCCTTTTAAAGGGCACACTTCCTGGATCCTTATTTGTTCCATCTTTATTGCCTCAGTTGGCTTAAATGCAAATTCAACAGCAGTTGTTATCGGGGCGATGCTTATTTCTCCGCTGATGGGACCCATTTTGGGTATTGGCCTTTCTATCGCCATAAATGATATAGAGACCCTCAGAAGATCCTTAAAGAATTTTGCCGTTATGGTCATTTTAAGTGTACTTACGGCTTTCCTATTTTTTGCATTCTTTCCCCTGAGGGATGAATCTTCAGAGCTTCTCGCCCGTACAGCTCCTGATATACGGGATGTGCTTATCGCCTTTTTTGGCGGACTCGCATTAGTGATCGCCAGAGCTAAGAAGGGAACTATAGCCAGCGTGATCTACGGTGTGGCTATTGCTACGGCTTTAATGCCTCCCTTATGTACTGTTGGGTTTGGTCTGGCAATAGGGAATTGGGGCTATGCAATTGGGGCTATGTATCTGTTTACCATTAATACGATCTTCATTGCACTGGCAACTTTCCTTGTCTTGAAATTTATGCGATTCCCGATGGTCCGCTATGCAAATTCAAAAAAGCGCCGGAGAACAGCTCGCATTGCTTCCTTGTTGGCTCTTTTAGTTATGATCCCAGCTGGTTTTACTTTTTATAATGTGTTCCAGGAGTCCCGTTTTTTAAGCCAGGCACAAAAATTGGTCAATGAAACCATAGGTACGTACCAATTCTCTGACCAAGGCAGGTACATGGATAATCTTACCCAGTTTGAGTACCAGCCCGAAGGAACTTCAAGAATTGAAGTGGTATCCATGGGTGATGAGGTGATCCCTGATAATGTGATTCGTACCTGGCGCGCGCAAAAGAACAATTATTCCCGTCTTATAAACACAGATCTTATCGTAGTGCAGGGAGGGAAGGATGATTCCGAAGAGCGATTTAATTTTATCAATGAATTGTACGAATCTAAAAAGGCTGAATTATTGAGTAAGGATGCCAGGATAGAAATGCTGGAAGAGGAGTTATCGGCTGTTCAAAAGGTATCACAGATACAGATCCCGTTTAAGGATATAAGCGCTGAAGCAAGATTAAATTATGAAGATCTGGTTTCCCTGGCTTTTGCTTATAGGGTCCAGACCGACTTTCAAAAGATAGATACGATTCCGGTCTTTGAAGTTAAATGGAAAGAGGGTATTGAGGCTGATATACTAGCTAAAGAAGAAGGTAAGCTGTTGGAGTGGCTTCGTATACGTCTTAAAAATAAAGACCTTCAACTTAGAACAGAGCAAGACTAAGTTCTTTCTTCCACGTACATTTGCCGCACCTTTTTGAATAATTCTGAAGAGTAAACAAAGCGTGTAACGGCCTCGTTATCAGTCTTAAAGATATCTTCTTTAGTTCCTTCCCAGGCCTTGCTTCCGTTTTGTAGAAAAACGATCTTCTCACCGATCTCCATTACGGAATTCATATCATGACTGTTGATCACAGTAATAATGTCGTATTCCTGAGTGATCTCCTGGATCAGATTATCTATTATAATTGCCGTATTTGGATCCAGACCCGAATTGGGTTCGTCACAGAATAAATATTTCGGATTCATAACAATAGCCCTGGCTATGGCTACCCGCTTCTGCATCCCTCCAGAAAGTTCGGCAGGGTATTTATGATTCGCATCAATGAGGTTTACCCTGTTTAACACAAAATTTACCCGATCCTCTTTTTCAGAATTTGATTGCTGGGTAAACATATTTAAGGGAAACATAACATTGCCTTCCACGGTCATAGAATCAAATAAAGCACTTCCCTGAAAGACCATACCCATTTCTTGTCGAAGGTTACGCTTTTGATCTGAAGACAATTCAGAATAGATCTTTCCATCATAATCTATGGTGCCTTCTTCTGGAGTAATCAAGCCCAAAAGACATTTCATAAATACAGTTTTACCCGAACCACTTTGACCGATAACTAAACTGGTCTTACCTTTCTCAAAAGTCGTCGAGATCCCTTTCAGAATATGATCCTCTCCGAACCACTTGTGCAAGTTTGTTACTGTGATCATTAGCCTAGCAATAATTGGGTTAATATAAAATTTAAAATAATGATAACCACACTCGTCCATACAAACGATGTAGTACTGGCTTTACCAACATCTAAAGCACCACCTTTCATAAAATAGCCATGATATGAAGGCACTGTTGCGATCACAAAGGCGAACACCAATGTTTTTATGAAAGAATACGTGATGTGATATGGGTCAAAATCTAATTGCAGCCCTTCAATAAAATCGGCGCTGGATGTGAAATTGCCCCAAACGCCAGCCATCCATCCCCCTAAAATTCCCATATACATCGCAATTGCAACAGCAAATGGATACAGGAGCATGGCAATGATCTTTGGGAATACCAGGTAATTGAGTGAATTCACGCCCATAACTTCCAGGGCATCGATCTGTTCTGTTACCCTCATAGTCCCAATACTCGAAGTAATATAGGAGCCCACTTTCCCCGCCATAATGATGGAGGTAAATGTCGGTGCAAATTCCAGAATTACAGATTGCCTGGGGGCAAAGCCGATCAAACTAACCGGGATTAGGGGATTTTCCAGATTGAGAGCCGTCTGAATAGTAACAACTCCTCCTATGAATAAGGAGATGAAAACAATGATTCCCAAGGAATTAAATATTAGTTCATCTATTTCCTTGAGGATGAGCGACTTCATGATGGGCCATTTCGTAGGTTTCTTAAAGACCTCTTTCACCATGATCGAGTAGCTCCCGATAGCAGACAGATAAGTCATGGGTGGTATGATAGTTGTAGCGTAAAAATAACACAATTCCCCTTGTGTTACCTGAATGACACATTATATTGAGGTTTATTTGTACCTTTTGAACTCTTAAATACATAGTATGAGTACCAGATTATTGACACTTGCCATATTGTTCTTATTAATTATAGGTTTCAGTTTTTCCGGCCAGGCACAGCGAAGTAATAGAAATTCACTTGCTGCGGTAACAATGCCACAGGCAGACAGCCCAAAATTAGTTGTGGGCATTGTTATAGATCAAATGAGATATGATTATTTAACGCGGTTTTGGGATGATTACGGAGATGGAGGATTCAAGCGAATGGTGAATGAAGGATTTAACTGTAAGAACAATCATTTTAGTTACGCGCCTACCTATACAGGTCCAGGACACGCCTCAGTGTACAGCGGTACTACACCGGCAATGCACGGAATCATAAGCAATTCCTGGTATGATAAGAATACAAAGAAACCGGTGTATTGTGCCGGGGACGAAAATGTAAAACCCCTTGGTTCAAATGGTATCGAAGGGCAAATGTCGCCTCATCGCATGAATGTTACCACCGTAACAGATCAATTGAGATTACATACACAGAATAATGGAAAAGTTATTGCTGTTGCATTAAAAGACCGAGGTGCTGTCTTACCTGGCGGACACATGGCTAATGCAGCGTATTGGTTCCATGGATCATCGGCTGGGAACTGGATCAGTAGTTCTTTCTATATGGACAAGTTGCCGGATTGGGTTTTACAGTATAATGCGTCTAAAGAAGTCGAGAAGTACAAAAAGCCATGGAATACTTTTAAAAATATTGGTTCATATCAGGAAAGTGGGCCGGATAATACGGCCTATGAAAGTGCTTTCAATGGAGAGGCCGCACCGGTTTTCCCACATAATGTACCCGCACTTTGGGAGGCGAACGATAGCTTCGAACTGCTAAAGTTTACCCCTTACGGAAATAGTATCACAACAGATTTTGCGCTTGCTGCTGTTGAAGGGGAGCAATTGGGTAAAGACCAACATACCGATTTCCTGGCGATCAGCTACTCAAGTACGGATTATATAGGCCATAAATTCGGAGCAAATTCCAAGGAAGTACAAGACACATATGTATGGCTGGATAATGACCTGGAGCGACTTTTTACAGCCCTGGATAGTGAAGTTGGAGTAGGGGAATACACGGTTTTTCTTACTGCAGATCACGGTGCAGTGCATGTGCCGGCCTATCTCGCTGATAATAATGTGCCTGCCGGTTATATCTCATCAGCTGCTCTAAGAGGTGAATTGACCAAATTCCTGCAATTTAAATATGGCAATACAGCTTTGCTGGAAAATATTTCTAATAATCAGATCTTTTTGGATCATGATGCTGTAGCAAATCTGGGCATTAAGCAGGAAGAAATTCAGGAAGCCATAGCACAGGAGATTATTTCATATCCATCGATTTTCAGAGTATATACAGCGAGTCAAATGATGCGGAATGCCTATGCAGATGGCATACCAAGGATCCTTCAGAATGGATTTCACCAAAAGCGTTCTGGGGATGTCCTATTTATGTTCGATCCCGCTAACATAAGTTATCCGAGAACTGGTTCCACACATGGCTCTCCACTCACATATGATACACATGTACCGCTGATATTCTTTGGGAAAGGGGTGAGAAAGGGCGCTACATATGAGCGGACTCGAATAGCAGATATTGCGCCTACTGTATCATCCTTGTTGGGTATTGCTTTCCCTAGCGGTGCCACAGGGAATCCGATCAACTCAGTTTTAAAATAGGGACCGGCGGATCCCACGCCATCGAAGGTTCCTCACAAATTTTCCTTCTTCTTCATTGATCAGGAATGGTAGTTCCATTCGTGAGGCTTCTTTGTATCCTTTTAAGTTGTCAAAAAAGACCCTAAATTTCTTTTGCTTCCATGCCATCTTCAGGCTGGCAATAAGACTTATTAATAATCCGTATCGCATTACATACATCGCTCTACCCTGGAGTTTCTTAGCAGCAGGAACATAGGATTTACCTGTGGGACGGAGGTGCTGAACATGAAGATCCGGAAGCGTTACAACATCATAATTATGATACTTAGCGAGTAACTCATCTACGGTATCCCATCCAATGGAAGGGCGCAAACCGCCAATCGCCTTAAAACATGCCTGGGTATACGCTTTAAAACCGCCACGGACATGATCTTCTTTCATGGGATGATTTCTTTCCCAGCCATTATGTGTCCGTTCATACGCAAAGCCACCAACAATACCCGTGTCAGGATTCGATCGGAGATAGTTAACAATTTGTTCGAAATACTGACTAGGCAGCACCAGATCGGCATCCAATTTTACAAGGAGTTCATAGTCATCATCTAATTCCTGTAAACCTCTCTGAAAAGCTTTAACAACCTTAGAACCGGGTAAATGGGCGTCTTTAGAGCTATGTTCAATACCCTGGATCTGCGGGTACATTTTAGTATATCCCGATATAACTTTTGCGGTACCATCTGTTGAATTATCGTTGACCACTACAACCCGCGCAGGTTGCAGGGTTTGATTCATCACAGACTGTAGTGTTATGCCTATAAACGATTCTTCGTTGTGCGCAGGAATAACTATGTAATATCTCATAAAGCCGGATTCGCAGTGGTAACAAAGATACGGTTCAGACTACTTTTTACGCTCGGCGTAGACCAAATAATATCGAGGGACAAAATGGCGTAATAAGGGCCGGATACCAAGTTTGCTGACGGGATTTGTGAACAGCTCGCGATCCTTGATCTCCCAACCCGACTTCTCTAAGAGCCAGTCGAATTGCCATGGCTCAAACTCATGAAAATGTCGATCCCTGGGATCTGTTGAGCTTTGATAGGCTTTGGCAAACCACAATCTGAGCGGAACACTGGCCACCAGCTTATCTCCTTGAATTTCCTGAAGTACACGAAATGGAGAAAGTAAGTGTTCGAAGATCTCGAATGCAGTCACTACGTCATATGAATTAGTTGCCAGGGTTGATGTGTCCAGATCAAGATCTTCCCCCCGGGTATTAAGAACAGAATAGCCCTCTTCCATCATCTTTTTGGACAAGGGATTTGGGACGCCCAGATCCAGGATCCGTTCGTTTGTTCGAATATGCTTTTTTAGAAAAGTGAGTGTGCGGGAGAAGCGTTTGTGTGGAAAGGTTTTCTCATACATGATATCAGCATCGGTATACGATGGCATTGATATTCATACCAGCGCCAACGCTGGCAAATATAACAACATCTCCTTTCTTGACCTCATGACCTTCGAGCTGCCCTTCACGAACCATGTGAAACAAGGTAGGTACAGTTGCTACAGAACTATTTCCCATGGTTTGAATATTCATAGGCATGATGCCTTCAGGAGGTGTTTGCCCGTATTGACGGTAAAATCTCTTTACGATGGCCTCATCCATTTTTTCATTTGCCTGATGTATGAATATTTTTTTCACATCATCAATAGACTGGCCGGATTCATCAAGGCATTGCTTCATGGCTCCTGGCACATGGGTAACAGCAAATTCATAGATCTTTCTGCCGTACATCTTAATAAAATGGGTAGACGACTCATCTTCCTTGTTGTAGGATTGGCCCGAAAACAAATAATAGGCTTCCCCATTGGCATGCGTTGCCGTTAAGTGCGATAGAATTTCGCCTCCCTCTTCCGAAGCAGAAAGAATACATGCTCCGGCACCGTCTGAATAGATCATAGAATCCCTATCGTGCGGATCTACAACTCGCGACAAAGTTTCTGCACCGATCACAAGACAATTCTTCGCCATGCCACTTTGGATATATGCTTTGGCCTGGATTATTCCTTCTATCCAACCGGGGCATCCAAAAAGCATATCATAGGCAACACAGCCTGTATTTTTTATTTTAAGATTGTGCTTAACACGTGTAGCTAAACTCGGGAGGGTATCAGCCTGGGAAGATCCATAACTAACATTGCCAAAATTGTGGGCAAATATGATGTAATCCAACTCTTCCCGATCAATACCTGCATTCTCAATGGCCTGTTCCGCAGCGAGATATCCAATATCGGAAGTATTTAATTCTTTTGCCGCATACCGTCGTTCTCCAATACCTGTGATGGCCTTGAATTTCTCTATGATCACGTCATTCGGCTGGTCATAGGGAACGCCATCCATATCAAGAAAGTTATGGTGCTCAAAATCGCTGTTTGAGGTTGTTATCTGGGGAATATAACAGCCGGTACCGGCTATACCTATTTTCATGAGAACTACATTAATAGTATGGCAACATACCAAGTATTTAGCAAATATACCGAGATATTAACTTATTTGGTACGATGTTCAATAGGTATTTTTAATACTAAAATCAAAGAAAATAGCAAAGAGTACCAGCCTAAAACCTTAAAAAACAGATAATTATGAAGTTTCTTCAAATAATTCTATCGGTGGACAGGTACACATTAAATTACGATCGCCATAGGCATCGTCAACGCGGCGTACCGATGGCCAAAATTTGGCATCACGAACGAATTCCAGCGGAAATGCTGCCATTTCCCTTGAGTAGGAGAATGTCCATTCATCTGCACAAATAATATCCAAGGTGTGAGGCGCATTTTTAAGCACGCTGCTACCTTCTTCATGCGTATCTGATGTGATCTCTTTATAGATCGAAAGCATGGCTTCACAAAAACGATCTAATTCTGCGAGGCTCTCACTTTCCGTTGGCTCTATCATGATAGTGCCCGCAACCGGAAAACTAACAGTAGGTGCATGAAAACCATAGTCCATCAATCTCTTGGCAATGTCTGTTACTTCAATATTAAAGGCTTTAAAAGGACGACAATCTACGATCATTTCATGGGCGGCTCTTCCTTGTTCGCCTGTGTAGAGTATTTCATAGTGTTGCCCAAGACGTTCTTTGAGATAATTGGTATTTAATATGGCGATCTCGGTGGATCTTTTGAGGCCGTCTGCACCGAGCATTTTTATGTATCCGTATGAGATCAAACAGGCAAGTGCACTTCCCCATGGCGCAGCAGAGATCCCGGTTATGGCATATTCCCCTCCTGTCTCAATAATGGCATTCCCCGGAAGATAAGGAACAAGTTGAGGCGCTACGCAAATTGGACCAACACCCGGACCTCCCCCTCCATGAGGAATGGCGAATGTCTTATGCAAGTTCAAATGGCAGACGTCTGCGCCAATTATTGCCGGATTCGTGAGTCCAACCTGGGCGTTCATATTAGCCCCGTCCATATATACCTGCCCTCCGTGATCATGGATCAATTGAGTGATCTCCCGAATAGAAGACTCAAACACCCCATGTGTAGAAGGATATGTCACCATTAAAGCGGCCAGATTGTTTGAGTGAAGCTGTACTTTCTCCCTTAGATCTGAAATGTCAATATTTCCGTGTTTATCTGTTTTAGTCACCACCACTTTCATGCCGGCCATAACTGCAGAAGCGGGATTGGTTCCATGTGCCGAAGCAGGAATAACACAAATATTCCTATGGCCTTCTCCATTAGCTTTGTGATATGCCCTTATCACCATAAGCCCGGCATACTCGCCCTGAGCACCTGAGTTAGGCTGCAGGGAAGTTGCCGCAAAACCCGTGATCTCACTTAAATCATCTTCTAATGCCTTTATAACTTCTTGATATCCAATTACTTGATCCTTAGGTGCAAATGGATGAATATTTCCCCATTCAGGCTGACTCAGGGGTAACATTTCCGAGGCAGCATTTAATTTCATGGTACATGATCCCAGGGAGATCATGGAATGATTCAAAGCGAGGTCTTTTCGTTCCAATCGTTTCAGGTAGCGCATTAATTCTGTTTCTGAATGGTACGAATTGAAGACATCGTTCTCCATGAAACCTGAAGTACGCGCCATGGTATTCCCTATGGCATCCTGATTATTTGAATTTGCCAGCGAAACACTTGGCTTACCTATTGATTTCGCCAGTATATCTACGATCTCTTGAGCATCCTTCATAGAACATGCTTCATGAAGGGAAATGCTCAAACTGTTTTCATCAATATAGTTGAAATTGACCCCAGCATCGAGGGCTAGTTCACGCACACTTGCACTGTCTATTTCTAGTAAAAGCGTATCAAAGAAAGTATCATTTACTTGACGAATACCCAGGGATGCAAATGCTGAATTAATAAGACTTGCTTTTTGGTGCACACTGCTCGCAATATGGGTAAGTCCTTCAGGCCCGTGGTAAACCCCATAGGCGCCTGCCATTACGGCCAGGAGTACTTGTGCGGTGCAAATATTGGATGTGGCCTTATCCCGCTTTATATGCTGTTCCCTTGTCTGCAAAGCCATTCGATAGGCAGCTTTGCCTGACACATCTCTTGTCACGCCAATGATTCTTCCCGGCACACTTCGCTTGTATTCTTCTCTAGTAGCAAAAAAAGCAGCATGTGGGCCACCATACCCTAAGGGAATCCCAAACCGTTGTGTTGTGCCAACAACGACATCTGCACCAAATTCACCCGGCGCTTCCAATAGTATAAGGCTGAGAATATCTGCTGCAACTGCAAACTTTACATTATTATCTTGAGCTTTTCTACTAAAATCATGATAATCATAAATTTTGCCATGTTTACCAGGATATTGAATTAGTGCACCAAAATGGGTCGCATCAAACTCTATGTCTTCATGCGATCCGATTTCCAGCCTAATACCCAGAGGCAAGGCTCGGGTGTGTAACACATCAAGGGTTTGTGGTAATACTTCTTCTGAGACAAAGAAGGTATTCGAACCGGATTTCTTTTGTTCCCTGCTTCTGACATCAAAAAGCATAGTCATGGCCTCAGCTGCTGCTGTACTTTCATCAAGCAAAGAAGCATTCGCCAGGGGCATACCCGTTAGATCACAAATCATTGTTTGAAAATTGATCAATGCCTCTAAACGCCCTTGTGCTATTTCGGCCTGATAAGGCGTATATGCCGTATACCATCCTGGATTCTCCAAGATGTTTCGCTGGATCACTGCAGGAAGAATACTGGGATGATAACCAAGACCGATATAATTTTTAAAGACTTTGTTCTTTTTGGAAAGGGCATGAATATGTTGCTGAAATTCGAACTCGCTCATAGCGGGGTCTAATTGCAGTTGCTT
The DNA here is from genome assembly GCA_018679315.1 of Bacteroidia bacterium. Taxonomy (GTDB): domain Bacteria; phylum Bacteroidota; class Bacteroidia; order Flavobacteriales; family Flavobacteriaceae; genus HDS-28. Next base: position 11,232 of record JAHHLF010000194.1, read on the forward strand.
TTGTGATCGGATGTCTTCGGGAATAGTCTGGTCTATAAGTGCTTCAAGAGATCGCGCACCTATGCTTGAGAGCATTTGTGGGAGATCTTTATCTGTAATACCTATATGTCGGGATGCAAACACATCTGTATTCATAGTTTATAGCTAATATGGGCGTTTTAAGTGCACAAAATTAGGCATTAATTCTCGTTTCTGCATTACTTTTTTAGGGAATGCAATAGATCTTGCCATCTCCCAAAAATACAAGCCTACCGGGTGTTTTGTTACTTTTGTTTAATGCGCATTTTCAAAGTAATATTTGATTTTTACCTGGATGCCAGTATTCATGTGGCTTTTGCCGTCTTAAGCCTGATCTGGATCAGTTGTATGAGCTTAGACATTCCGGTGGATTTCCCTCTCCTTATTTTCGTTTTTGCGGGCTCCATTGCCGTTTATAACTTCATAAAGTACGGCGTTGAAGCGAAGAAATATCTCCTGGTAAGCAATACCTATCACAAAAGAATACAATTCATAAGTCTCATATTTCTGGGATTGGCCGCATATTACTCCTCATTCTTGAATTTGGAGATATATATTGCGCTGGCTGTAATAGCCATTCTGGTAGGCCTTTATGCCTTGCCATTATTACCCAGGGCTAGCAAGCTCAGAAATTGGGGTGTTTCTAAAGTGATCATCATAAGCGTGGTTTGGACCATCGCTACAGTGTTGCTGCCTGTACTTCAGGCAGATCAATCTTTTACCTGGGATGTATGGATCGTCTTTTTCCAACGTGTACTTTTTGTGCTTGCATGGATCATACCTTTTGAGATCCGGGATCTAAAATTCGACAGCCCTGATCTTCATACCATACCGCAGGCCATTGGCCAAAGGAATACAAAGAAATTAGGGAACTTATTGCTCGTTATCATGTGCCTGATGACTTATTTTAAAGATTATGTTGCGCCAATGGAGTTTTCGCTTACCATATTCATCGCTGCTATTCTAGCACTTTTCATTTGGTCGAGTAATCGAGAGCAACGGCCTTATTTTGCATCCTTTTTCGTTGAAGGTATACCCATTTTATGGATGGGAATATGGTGGGTTTTGCAGGCCAATTAAGTATCCTGACCCAGCTTCTTTTTGATTTGGGATTTTTCGTTATCTGTAAGGGCATGAAGGGAGGCTTCATTGCATAATCCGGTGAGCTTTGTATTCTTCCGGGAGAATTTGAAACAGGTTTTGCACATTAGCACATGAAACCACATACTAAGGCGTTCCGACCAGGAAGCTTCCTTGTATTGGTTCTTGCTGCAAATAGTCTTGGATTCCTCACAGGTTATCATATGGCAAACCAATTTTCGTTTAAGCAGTCCATAAGGGACGTTCGGGCCCTGAACACCAGAACCCATAAATTAGACGGATTTATAGACAACTCATTACAGATATCTTCTGTACTCATTCCGTGAATTGTCTTCATGGTAAAAACTTCTGCCTGTTTCGCAGGTAATTTGGAGATACATTCATGAATAGCCAGTCCCAGCTCTTCGTTTTCAATTCCATCGTTTTCCGATTTACTTAAGGGATCTGCGATCTGCTCCTCCAGCCAACTCCCATCTCCTTCATTGTTATAACTCATCCGAACCTCGGCTTTCCCTTTTTTAGAATTGCGCTTTCTGTAATGATCGATCACCTTACGCTTCAATATGGCAACAAGCCATGTTCTTTCCGAAGCAGTGCCTTTAAAGTTTTTTGCGGAATTCAAACCGGCAAAAAATGTTTCTTGAACCAGATCTTTTGCCAGCTCTTCATTGTTCACCCTCGATATAGCATAATTATACAGATAATCCGCATACTGGTCTACCCAGACAGTGGGATCGAGTTGATGTGCAGGTTTTATTTTTTCTTCTTGATTCAAAAAGAGCCGATTTATAGGTAAATATCGCTATTTTTAATTTCAAAGATCTACCCATGAAGAAGTTGCACTATATAATGAGTTTCCTACTGGTAATTGCCTGTGGTTCCAAAGAGAATATTCCGATCACAGACGTTCAGGAAGATGCCCTTGAAAATGCCCTGCTTATCGATGTAAGGACTCCGGAAGAATATAGTTTAGGGCACTTGAATGAGGCTATAAATATCAACTGGTATGATATTGATTTTAAGGATAGGATAGGGGCTCTTGATCGCAGCAAAACGGTCTATGTCTATTGCAAAGCTGGTGGCAGAAGCGCAAAAGCAGCTGCTGTCTTCCGGGAACTGGGCTTTAAAGATGTGGTAAACCTCGAAGGCGGATATGATGTCTATCTCGAGGCAAAGGAATAGGTCAAACCAGGCCTGCACGCTCTAAGAGCGCATCGATCTTGGGTTTACGCCCCCTGAATCTTTTATAGAGGACCATCGGTTCTTCCGTACCCCCTTTGCTTAAAATGTGTTGCTGGAAAAGCTGAGCTATTTTACGATCAAATATTCCCTCCTCTTTAAAGTGAGCAAAGGCATCTGCATCCAGGACTTCGGCCCATTTATAGCTGTAGTAGCCTGAAGAATACCCGCCCTGGAAAATATGCGCAAAAGCTGTGCTCATGCACGTTCCTTCTGTTTCAGGAAAGAGCTGAGTTCTATGTGATGCTTTTGTTTCGAATGCCTTAATATCTTTGATCTCGCTCGGATCTGCATGGTGCCAGGCCATATCCAGGATGGCATAGCTCAACTGCCTCACCGTTGCCATACCTTCAAGGAAGTTTGAGGATTCCTTGATCTTTCGTATGAGTTCAATCGGGATAATTTCTCCTGATTGATAGTGTTTAGCAAAGAGCTCCAAAGCCTCTTCTTCATAGCACCAATTCTCCAGGATCTGACTGGGTAATTCCACAAAATCCCAATAGACTGAAGTACCGGATAAACTGATGTATGTGGTATCTGCCAGCATTCCGTGGAGTGCATGGCCAAATTCATGAAATAAGGTGGTTACTTCATTGAAGGTCAATAAAGCTGGATTGTTTTCTGTGGGTTTGGTGAAGTTGCAAACAATGGAAATATGAGGTCTTTCCTCCTTTCCATCGTATTTGTATTGTCCCTTGTAAGATGTCATCCAAGCCCCATTTCTTTTCCCGGGGCGCGGGTGGAAATCGGCATAGAATAATGCTACTTCTTTCTGTGCTTGATCAAAGACCCTAAAGGTTTTAACATCGGCGTGATAGGTATCCACATCTTTTGTCTCTACGAAGCGAAGTCCGAATAAGCGCGAAGCTACTTCAAACACACCGGAGATCACTTTCTCCAGTTGAAAATAGGGCTTGAGTCGCTCGTCATCCAGGTCGAACTTTTTGTTGCGCAATTGTTCTGAGTAATAGGATGTATCCCACTTTTGTAATTCAGATAGGCCGTCTTTTTGCTTGGCAAACGCTTCCAGCTCTGTAAGCTCTTTTTTAGCCGCAGGAAGGGCTTTTTCGAGAAGTTCATCCAGAAATTTCAACACATTTTTGGGCGATTCAGCCATTCGCTCTTCTAGGACAAAAGCAGCGTGGGATTCATAACCCAACAGGATTGCTCGTTCATGTCGCAATCGGGCGATCTCCAATACGATCTCCTGGTTATCTTTATCATCATTATGAAATCCTCGACTGCCATATGCAAGATAGAATTCGCGTCTTATTTCGCGATTTTTGGCATACTTCATAAAAGGCATAAAGCTTGGATAATCCAGTGTGAACACCCAGCCTTTTTCCTTTCCCTTTTCTTTTGCTAAAAGAGCAGCAGCTTCTTTGATACTTGGCGGGAGACCATCCAGATCGTTTTCATTTTGAATCCATAATTCAAAAGCATTATTTTCAGCCAGGACATGCTCACCAAACTGTAATTTCAGCTTTGCTAATCGCTCATCGATCTTACGGAGCTTTAATTTCTCATCTTCCGATAACATAGCTCCGTTTCTCGAAAAATGCTTAAACTTTTTATCCAGGAGTGTTTTTTGCTCTTCCGAGAGTGCAGACTGGTCCTGATTTTCATATACGTGTTTAACTCGGTCAAACAAAGCTAGATTTAGCGTGATGTCATTCTGGAACTCTGTGAGCAGCGGGGATATCTCCTGGGCGATCTGCTGTATGTCTGGATTGGTTTCGGCGGCATTCAGGTTAAAGAATATACTGCTGACTCGTTGCAAATGTCTTCCTGTAAATTCCAGTGCTTCAATAGTGTTTTCAAATGTCGCCTCTTCGGAATTGGTGGTTATCTCCTCAATTTCTGACCTTGCTTCGGCAATGGCCGATTCAATGGCAGGTTTAAAATGTGCGCTTTTAATTTTTGAAAAAGGAGCTTCTTCAAATGGAGAGAGTAGTGGGTTCTTGCTCATTAATTAATTTGGGTATTAAGACAATTGAAATTTAGATCAGGATTTTTTGTTTTTAAGGTCAGCGGCTCCTTTCTCTACTTTGATCTTGAGCTCTTCTTTGTAGGCAACAATTTTTTCCTGGACCGAAGGATCTAAAGATCCAAGGATCTGGGCAGCAAGTATGCCAGCGTTCTTAGCACCATTTAAAGCGACGGTTGCAACGGGTACTCCACCAGGCATTTGAAGAATAGACAACACTGAATCCCACCCATCAATGGAATTGCTGCTTTTTATAGGAACTCCAATAACAGGCAGAGGGGATAAGGACGCGACCATACCAGGTAAATGGGCAGCTCCTCCGGCCCCGGCTATTATCACCTTATAGCCATTGAGATGAGCATTTTTACTAAATTCAACCAGCTTTTCCGGTGTTCTGTGCGCAGAAACGATGTCTACATCTGCTTTAATGCCAAAGCTTGCCAGAATATCGGCGGCTTCCTGCATTACCGGGAGGTCGCTAGTGCTCCCCATAACTATGGCTACTTTATTCATCCTGTATTTCTTTACTGATTACACGTATTGTTCTCTTTACATTTTCGGCCTCGGATCTCGCCTTTTCAATTGAAGAGGCTACCACTGTTACATGGCCCATTTTGCGGAAAGGACGAGTTTCTTTTTTACCATAAATATGGGGGGTAACTCCAGGCATTTCCAGAATATTTTTCATCCCTTCATAGTAAACTTTTCCGGTAAACCCTTCTTCCCCGACCAAATTTACCATAACAGCAGCAATTTTACTTTCTGTACTACCCAGTGGAAGGCCTAAAATGGCCCTGAGATGTTGCTCAAACTGGTTCGTTACGCTAGCTTCAATACTAAAATGGCCACTGTTATGGGGCCTTGGGGCAACTTCGTTCACAAAGAGTGATTCATCAGCTGTCAGAAAGAATTCCACAGCTAGTAGTCCTACATGCTGAAGTTTATCAACTAAGCGCAAAGCGATCTTCTTTGCACGTTGGGCGATATGCTCAGGGATCCTGGCCGGACAAAGCACATATTCTACTTGATTGGCCTCAGGGTGAAAATCCATTTCAACGACCGGATAAGTGCTGGTCTCTCCATTGGAAGACCTGGCAACGATCACTGCCAACTCCTTTTCGATCGGCACCAATTCCTCGGTGATACACTCTTCTTTTGGAAGTCCTTTCAAGTCTTCCGGTCCGCGAACGATCTTAACTCCCTGACCGTCATAACCAAACTGTGCACTCTTCCATACAAAGGGATATTGGAGTCCTCCATGGGCAACGCTATCTGGGATCTCACTGCCATATGCAAAACGAGAAAAAGGTGCGGTAGGGATGTCGTTGTCTATATAAAAAAGTTTTTGCTTTGCCTTATTTTGGATGGTCTGCAGCACCTTGCTTGGCGGGTAGACAAGAACTCCTTCCTGTTCCAGTTTTTCGAGTGCTTCGGAATTTACATGTTCTATTTCTATGGTGAGGAGATCGGTTTTCTTACCGAAGGCGTATACCGTTTCATAATCCATCAGATCGCCTACCTCAAAATGATCGGTACCCAATCGGCAGGGAGCTGCTGCTGAAGGATCTAAAACCGCTGTTTTCAGATCCCATTTGCGAGTCTCGGTCAGGAGCATTTTTCCTAATTGCCCTCCTCCCAGGATGCCCAGTGTAAAATCGCTTGAAAATCTACTCATTTAGCCTGTTTTAGCGTAAAAGCGGCTGTTTTTTTAAACGTGACAAAAATACGTTTTAAAAGCATAATCCCCCTTTTTTAGGACAAAAAAGCGAAATCAAAATGCTATCTTTGCCCTCTTAGCAATTCGGAGCCATTGATACAACTTTACGACAAACGCTTTAAACTTTTTCTCGAGGAAGAAGAGATCCTGGCAGCGGTTAAAAAGATCGCTGAAGAGATCGCTGAAGACTACCGAGACCAGGTGCCAATTTTCGTAGGGGTCCTCAATGGAGCTTTTATGTTTGTGTCGGATTTTCTAAAATTCTATCCTTATCCGTGCGAAGTTTCATTTGTAAAGCTTAGTTCATACCGCGGACTCACTTCTACGGGTATCGTTGAAACCTTGTTGGATGTACCTGAGAATATTGAAGGCAGAAGTGTGATCATCCTTGAAGACATCATTGATACAGGCCGCACACTCCAGGAGCTGGTTCATTTATTTGCGAATACCAACGTTAAAGAATTTAAGATTGCGAGCCTGTTCTATAAATCCGAAATCTATAACGGGGAATACGCGATCGATTATTTTGGGATGGAAATTCCGAATAGTTTTATCGTAGGATATGGCTTAGACTACAAGGAACAAGGCAGAAATCTTAAGAATGTTTATGAACTACACCCAGATCAAATGATAAATCTAGTGCTATTTGGTAAGCCGGGGGCCGGGAAAGGAACACAAGCTACCTTTTTGAAAGAAGAGTATTCTCTTATTCATATTTCAACCGGAGATGTATTCCGCTACAATATCAAGAACAAAACAGAGCTCGGGCAACTCGCCCAGTCTTATATGGATAAGGGAGATCTGGTGCCCGATGAAGTAACGATCAAGATGCTGCGAGATGAGGTAGAAAAACATCCGGAGGCTAATGGTTTTATTTTTGACGGTTTCCCCAGGACGGTAGCACAAGCCCAGGCCCTGGACAATCTTATGGAATCCAAGGAGATGAAGATAAATGCAACGATCGCCCTGGATGCAGATGAGCAGGTTCTTTTGGAACGTCTCCTCAATCGCGGCAAGGAAAGTGGCCGTGCAGACGATCAGGATAAAGATCGCATCAAAAATCGCTTTGAAGAATACAATACGAAAACTGCACCTTTAAAAGCCTACTACGAATCACAAGGAAAATTCCATAGCATAAATGGTGTTGGCGCCGTTGAAGAGATCA
>JAHHLF010000081.1 GCA_018679315.1 Bacteroidia bacterium
GTAGTTAATGGTAATTGAACTTAGATGATCCAAAATTAGCCCATTTGCCTTCGCAACACAAGAAGAATCGGTAAACAGCCAGATTAAAAGACCATTTAATGCCGGGTGTTCCACGTGAAACACATTGGATTATCTTCCCATATAGACCAACAGCACACTAATATCGCTGGGGGAAACACCACTGATTCTAGAGGCTTGTGAAATCGTTGCGGGTCTGATTGTGCTGAGCTTTTGTCGGGCTTCAGTCGATAAAGATTTTAGTTTATCATAGTCAAAATTATCTGGGATCTTTATCCCCTCCAACCGCTGTAGTTTATCTGCGTTGTTCTTTTCTTTTGCTATATACCCGGAGTATTTTACTTGAATCTCCGCCTGCTCCATAACTTCCCTGTCCAAATCCCTTTTCTCTACATAAGCCTTTACCTCAGGCAATTCCATCATATGAGCCATGGTGACTTTGGGCCTTGAAAAAACTTTCACCATTTTGTCGGCTTGTTTAACTGGAGCGGAGTTCAGTCGCTCTAAAATGGCATTTACTTGCTGTGGCTCATAGCTTGTTTTACTGAAAAAATCTATAAACTCCTTTGATTCTGCTTCTTTTGCCTCCATCCGTTTCATGCGTTCATCAGAAGCCAACCCCAAGGCGTGACCTATTGGTGTCAGTCGTAAATCTGCATTGTCCTGACGCAACAGTGTTCTATACTCTGCCCTTGATGTGAACATTCTGTACGGCTCTTCGGTTCCTTTGGTAATCAAATCATCTATCAAAACTCCTATGTAAGCCTGATCTCGCCTTAAAACGAAGGGTTCTTTATCTTCTAACTTCAAATGCGCGTTAATACCAGCCATCAATCCCTGGGAAGCTGCTTCTTCATAGCCTGTTGTGCCATTAATTTGACCGGCAAAATAGAGTCCCGATATGATCTTGGTCTCAAGCGTATGTTTTAATTGGGTAGGTGGGAAGTAATCGTACTCTATAGCATATCCCGGCCTGAAAAGTTTGACTTGCTCAAATCCTTTTACAGAACGCAGGGCTTTAAACTGAATATCTTCTGGTAAGGAGGTTGAAAAACCATTAACATAGACCTCAACCGTATTCCATCCCTCAGGCTCTACAAAGATCTGATGACTGTCCTTATCCGCAAACCGATGAATTTTATCTTCAATTGAAGGGCAATACCGCGGACCGATACTTTTTATCCTGCCGTTAAACATAGGAGAACGATCAAAACCTTCTCTCAGGAGATCGTGCACCTCAGCACTGGTGTGTGTCATATGACAATCCCGCTGCTTTTTTAAAACCTTAGTTTCTAAATATGAAAATCTTTCAGGATTCTCATCGCCCGGTTGCGGAATCATCCCCTCATAATCCAAGGTGCGTCCATCTACTCTAGGTGGCGTACCTGTCTTCATTCTGCCTGAATCAAAACCAAGATCCGTCAACTGTTCTGTAATACCTGTGGCAGCCCGTTCGCCGGCTCTACCTCCACCAAACTGTTTATTTCCTATATGAATCAAACCATTTAAGAAAGTGCCATTGGTCAGGATAACCGACCTGGCCATAATATCCAAGCCTAAGGATGTCCTTACCCCAGCAATCCGATCTCCTTTTACAAGAATTGAGGATACCATATCCTGGTAGAAATCTAAGTTCGCTGTTTGTTCTAACGCCAATCTCCATTCTTCAGCAAATCGCATTCTATCACTCTGCGCCCGGGGACTCCACATGGCTGGACCTTTAGATTTATTGAGCATTTTAAACTGGATGGCCGATCTATCTGTAATAATCCCGCTATATCCCCCCAAGGCATCTATTTCTCGCACAATCTGACCTTTAGCAATGCCGCCCATTGCCGGGTTACAGCTCATTTGGCCGATGGTTTGTAGGTTCATCGTAACTAATAGCGTACTAGAACCCATATTAGCTGCGGCCGCCGCCGCCTCCGCGCCCGCATGGCCACCTCCAACTACTATGACATCGTATTCCTTGGCAAACATATCCTATTGTTCCACGTGGAACATTTTTAAATAATAATCTTCTCTCTCCCGCATAATTCTCCGGTCCTCTTCACTATCATCCTTATAACCCATCATGTGCAATAGACCGTGGATCATTACTCTTCTTAGCTCCTCCCCCTTTTCAACCTCGTGGGTTGCTGCATTTTCTTCTACGCGCTCCTGAGATATAAATATGTCCCCACTAAGCCTCTGGTTCTCAGAGCGGTCAAAAGTAAGGATATCTGTATAATAATCATGCCTTAAAAACTTCTTATTCAAAGCAAGAACTTCTTCATCTGTGGTTAGTATATAAGCTATTTCGTTAATAATCTGACCTTCTTCCAGTACAGCCCTCTTCAGCCATAGAAGATGTTTGTCCTCATCTAACACTAGATCAGCTTCCTGATAATTAAAACTAATCATCCGACTTAAAGTATAAACGAATGAGTTCCCTGTATCGCTGTTGTAGCGGAAGCGCTTGCCTGTTAAGCAATTCGGTTTCCCTTTTGAAGTTTTCCCATTGTTCTGGTCGTGTAAGTATAGGATTTGCGTAATCCTGCTTGTTCGTTTTACTTTGTCTTTCTTGCTTCTCCCCCTGGTCTAATGCCGCATTTTCCAACTTAAGTAGCTGGTGTTCAATCATATTCATGCGTTGTATGGTGCGTTGAGTTATTCCATTCTCCAATAGATCTTCTTCAAATGACTCCATTTGCCGCAACAACTTTTTAGCTAAATCCCGGTCGCCATTTTCTATCATATCCTCAAGCTGCTTCTCGAGTTCCTGGCGGATTCGCTGCTGTTCCTTATAGATCTCAAATAATTCGCGTAAATCCTCCTCACTTTCCTCAGAATTACCATTACTCCCTTCAGAATTCCCGTCACCTTCTTTATCTCCTTTGCCGCTATCACCTTCAGATCCCTGGCTGCCATTTTCACCATTTTCCCTGCCTTCACCTTTTTGTCCCTCCTTACCTTCCTTGCCCTCATTTCCTTTTTGATCCCCTTGGGACTGACCTTCCTGGGATTCACCCTCTTGCTGACCTTGCTTCCCCTCACCCTGCATCTTTCCCATTTTTTCTTTTAACTCCGACTGACTCTGTATAATATCAGGCAGCTGAAAACTGTCTCCTGAGCCTTCTCCTGAGCCCATGGACATGCTTTGTTGCATATTATCAAGGATACTGGCCAGGTAGTCCGCAAGATTATTACTGGCTGTCAGCACATACTGTTGATAGGAAGCCCCCTGGAATATTCTGTTTTCAGACACGCTTCCGAGGGTTTTATCAATATTATAATACACTTCTGTTATCTGTTCGTTGACAAACTCCGACAATTCCGCCCTGCGAAGCGAAAGCGCAAACAAGCTGTCATCTACATGTTCAAATAGTTCTTTCAATTGTTGTTGTTCGCGTACCACACCGCCAAAATCATTCAATCTTCCCTCGCTTTCACTCAATACATCCAATAATTCCTCCTGCTTGAAAGAAAACGTCACCAAATTGTCCAAGATCTGCCTGAGCATTTCCGCATCCTCAGCAATGCTGCTTCCCCCACCCATTGAAGATCCCGATTGAGACAGCGATTCACTCATTTCTTTCATTTTCCGGGCAGCTGAGCGTTGTTTTTGATCTAATTTATTTTTTTGCTCATTTGGCTTGGTTTCATCATCTGATTCCTTATTTCCCTGCTCTTTATCATACTCCTCCAAAGCTTCTTTCTGATCCTGTTTGACTGACTCAGACTTTTTCTCATCAATATTCAGATCCATGGGCTTTTTAAGGGCATCATTATCCTTCTCTAACTCCTGAAGTTCCTGAGATATGGTGTCAAATTCCCTATTAAACCTTTCCTGTGTTTCTTTTTCAGATTTGTTTCCCTCATCTACCTGGGAAATAGCCTCCTGTTCTTCTGCCAGTTTTTCCAGGTCCTGGGCTAGCTGACTCGCTTTTTCGGTTACATAATATCTTTTGGTGAGCTCAAGTAGCTGATCCAGGCTTTTCTGACTGTTCTGTTGGCTTTTCCCAAGTTCCTCAAGACGTTTAGCTAAATCATCCTTATTGATCTTATCAGCTACTTTTTGTAGCTCTTCAAGAAGTTTTGCATTCTTCTGTGCCTTGAGCTCCTCCCTTTCCATGCGCTCCTGTAGCAATTTCTTCTGTGTGTCATCCAGCTCATCCTGCTCCAGATTTTGTTTCAACTCATTGCTGAATTTTTTCATCAGCTCCTGTTGCTGTTGCTGTTTTTTCAGAAATGAGCTTACCTTGCTTTTATCGTTAAAATTTAAACTGGTCTTTTCCTTTTGTTGCTGCTGAATTTCGTCTAGTTCCTGAGTATTTTCCTTGAATTGGTCAACCGCCTTATTCATCTGCTCAATAAGATCCTGTTGTTTGTCCAGACGCTTCTCCTCAAGCGCCACTTCATCAAATATCTCCGAGGTAAACACCTGACTTTTACTTACTTTCCCGCCTCTGAACGGATCGTTATCCCTAACTTCAAAATACAGCTCATAAACCTGGGCTTTCTCCAGCTCAAGGCCTGAAGGAAAGGTGTAATAAAACTCCTGAAAATTAACGTCTGGTTCCAATAAGGCTACGCGCTGCTTTTGATCCTCTTTCCCTCGTGGATAACACACTAATTGAATGCTTTTGATCTTATAATCGTCCGTTGCCTCGCCTGAATAATAAGATATATTAGGCTGTAAGGAATCCCTTAATTGCCTGACTTTCACTCCTGGAAAACCATCCTTTATCACTTTAAACACAAATCCTAACCTCTCAAAATGAGAGATATTCTCGTTTGAACTGGTGATCTGGTAAGGCAAAGTGGAAAAGATCATGCTACTATGGGTAAAATTCGATTCCTCTTTTTGAAAAGCCCAGGAACTGTCATTGGTAACAAGGTGCACCATGTTCGCATTTTTACCCGAAACAGACCAGGCAACCCTTGTGCCTTCAGGTATTGTTGCATTACCTGTATTTCGTAATATATCTGCCCGCTTGCCCGTATAATCCGGATAATCTAGCTGTACCGAAAAATCAGTGATCCCTGGTGTTTTTAAGGCCTTTAACTCATAGCGTCTTGATTCGACTTCATTGGCCTTAAAAAAGAAAGTGCTGGATTGCAAGGGTGGCGTAAATGTCAATTCATAAAGGCTATCGGCTTTGCTAAGTAAGATCTCTTTGTCATTAACCACGGCATAAACATCTTCTGGCTGAACGTCTCCAACGGTAAATACTTTTACCCGAACTGTTTCATTCTCTAATACTTCGAGCCCATCTGCAATAACTTTGAATTCAAAAGGTGCGGGGGGCTCAAAATAAGCACTATAACGCACAACTCGTTGATAGGAGCCCAAGAAGGAACTCAGGCTTCCAGAGAGCCACAGCAGCGCTACTACAACCAATGGAATGGCCAAATATTTCAGGTATTTTGCGTTTTCCCGATAACGGATCACTCGTGTAAATGGAATCTGATCCATTTCAGAGGAGCGTTGCTCTATACTGGCCAGCAGCAGTTCTGATC
>JAHHLF010000037.1 GCA_018679315.1 Bacteroidia bacterium
GTATAAGGCACACCAAGCGTTTGCATTGCCCGCATTTTGACTTCGGTCTTTGTTTTATCGAGCTCATTTTTAATAAGCCATTTATAAGAGGGCATTATGGAACCCGATGATGTACTTTGTGGATCATAAAAGTGATTTAGGTGCCAGTTGTCACTATATTTACCACCCACACGTAAAAGATCAGGACCTGTTCGTTTACTTCCCCACAGGAAGGGGTGATCGTACACAAATTCCCCGGCTTTGGCATATTCCCCATAGCGTTCTACTTCGCTTCTGAAAGGACGCACCATTTGGGAATGGCATCCTACACAGCCTTCACGTATATAGAGATCACGACCTTCTAATTCTAAAGGCGTATACGGTTTAACACTTGTGATGGTTGGTATATTGGATTTCACCAGCAATGTGGGAACGATCTGAACAATACCTCCTATCAGTATGGCTATCGTCGCAAAAATTGTTAATTGAATGGGTTTCCGCTCTAGCCATGTATGATACTTCTCACCGATGGCCCGCCTCTTGGAAACACGCGTTAATGCCGGGGCTTCGGCCAATTCATCTTCCACTTTTTGCCCGGCTCTTACGGTGACTACAATGTTATACAACATTACTATGAATCCAACAATATAGAGTGTGCCTCCGATAGCGCGCATCCAGTACATCGGGATAATCTCGTTAACAGTTTCAAGGAAATTTCCATAGACGAGGGTACCATCCGGATTAAAATCTTTCCACATAAGGGCTTGCGTAAACCCGGCTACATACATAGGCAGGGCATATAAAATGATACCGAGTGTCCCTATCCAGAAATGGAAATTGGCCATGGGTACAGAATGCAAGCGTGTCTTGAACATTTTTGGTACAAGCCAGTAGATCATACCAAAAGTTAGGAAGCCATTCCATGCCAGGGCCCCTACATGCACATGTGCAATGATCCAATCACTAAAGTGAGCAATGGCATTCACATTTTTCAGAGATAACATTGGACCTTCAAAAGTGGCCATCCCATATCCAGTGATCGCTACAACCATGAATTTTAATGTCGGGTCTGTCCGAACTTTATCCCAGGCACCTCTCAAGGTGAGAAGTCCGTTGATCATACCACCCCAAGAAGGTGCGATCAGCATTACGGAAAATACCACGCCAAGATTCTGTGCCCAGTCGGGTAGGGATGTATATAAGAGGTGATGAGGTCCGGCCCAGATATAGATAAAGATCAAGGACCAGAAGTGAACAATAGATAGCCGATAGGAGTACACCGGCCTATTAGCGGCTTTGGGCACAAAATAATACATCAGGCCAAGGAATGGCGTGGTTAGGAAAAACGCTACTGCATTGTGTCCGTACCACCATTGGACCAGTGCATCCTGCACGCCTGCGTAAACAGAATAACTCTTTAATGCACTTACCGGCAATTCTAAACTATTAAAAATATGAAGTACGGCAACGGTTACTATCGTTGCGAGGTAGAACCAAATGGCTACGTATAAGTGGCGCTGCCTGCGTTTAAGTAAGGTACCAATAAAGTTCCACGCAAAAACGACCCAGATCAGGGTGATGGCAATATCGATCGGCCATTCCAATTCGGCATATTCCTTGGAGGTCGTATAACCAAGTGGCAGTGTAACGGCCGCCGACACAATGATGGCCTGCCAACCCCAGAAATTGACATTACTGAGGAAATCACTGAACATTCGAGCCTTTAATAAGCGTTGTGTAGAATAGTATACACCGGCAAAAATGGCATTACCAACGAAAGCAAAAATTACTGCATTGGTGTGAAGCGGTCTTAGCCTTCCAAAGCTCAACCACGAGATACCATCAGTAATATTGGGAAATAGAAACATAAATGCTAATAATAGGCCTACCAGCATCCCTACGATTCCCCAGAGCAACGTGGCATAAAGGAATTTCTTTACGATCTTGTTGTCATAATAAAATTGTTGTACTTCCATGATCTGATTCTAATTTTTATTGGATGGATTGTTGGATTTTTCTTTTGATTCTGAAGTGGATGTGTCCTTAATTACCTCGTCTTCGAAGAGCATTCTTACAGATGGGGTATAGGAATCATCATATTGTCCGGATCTTACCGAAATAATAAATGCTATAAAAAAGCCGATGGCAACAGTTAAACTGATGACCAGCAACACATAAATTACACTCATACCTTCCTGAATTGCGCTGTAAAACTACCTGTGTTCTCTGTCTTCTTATATGACATATATCAGCTAATGTTTATATTAATTTTCTTGTAGTCCAATTTGTTGCCAAGGTGGCAAATGCGACTACACTGATCGAGCTTAAGGGCATTAATATGGCGGCAATTATCGGTGCCAATTGTCCGGTAACAGCAAAGTATAACCCTACTAGATTATAAATCACAGAGAATACCAGGCACAATTTAATAATGGTCATTCCCTTAGCACTTGCGCGCATATAATCACCAAGATGTTGCAATTTATCGGCATCTATGATCGCATCGCACGCCGGTGAAAAGACATGTATGTTTTCGGCAACGGCAATCCCTACATCGCTTTGCGCTAATGCCCCGGCATCATTAAGTCCATCTCCTACCATTAAAACCTTTTTGTCCTTGTCCTGTAATTTGGATATAAATCGGAGTTTATCCTTA
The DNA here is from genome assembly GCA_018679315.1 of Bacteroidia bacterium. Classification (GTDB taxonomy): domain Bacteria; phylum Bacteroidota; class Bacteroidia; order Flavobacteriales; family Flavobacteriaceae; genus HDS-28. The sequence continues at coordinate 2,636 of JAHHLF010000037.1, forward strand.
GGCTTCTGGCTGAAATACATTGGGGTTAAGTCTGGAACGATCTTCTTTAGTTCTTCAGATGCACCAGATTGATCCCCGGATAATACAGCGATATCCATTCGTTCCCGCAATGAATTTAATAGGGGGGTCATACCTTCTCTGTACGAACTTTTAAATGAGAAATACCCTTTGTATAGATCATTACTACTTATATGGACAGCCGATTCTTTTTTAATCTTTTTTTCAGGTCGACCCACATAGTCGGCCGCGCCAGCCTTAATGGTAGTGCCCGAAACTTTTCCACTTATGCCTTGCCCGGGAATCTCCTGATACGTATCCAGTGTTGTTATTTCATGCTCTTTTAAGATACTTCGCAGCGACCTACTCAGTGGATGGTTAGAAGCATTTAGCGTGTGAAGCAGGAGGGATTCTTCGGCTTTATTTAAAGGCATTCCCGAATAGGTTATTTGTGTATTTCGGCTACTTGAAAGTGTGCCCGTTTTATCAAAAATGGCTGTATCAGTTTGCGCCAATCGTTCTATTACTTGTGCATTCTTAAGGTAAAGCCCTTTTCTTCCAAGGATGCGCACAAGATTACCTAAAGTAAATGGGGCCGCGAGGGCAATGGCGCAAGGACAGGCTATGATCAACACGGCCGTAAATACATTTAAAGCCAGAGAGGCATCGGTATAAAGCCAATAAGAAGCAGCGACAGCAGCAATGCTCAGCACAGTTAAGGTGAAATGTTTGCCAATTCGATCTGTGAGGTTTTGAAAGCCCGTGGTCTTATCTTTTTCAAAGACGACATTATCCCAAAGTTGGGTTAGGTAACTCTGTGAAACCTCTTTGACTACCGAGATCTCTATCCTTCCGGCAACCTGTTTTCCACCGGCAAAGATCTTATCGCCCTCTTCAACCTGGACTGGCGAAGATTCCCCTGTAACGAAACTGTAATCAATGAGGGCATTTCCTTTTATGAGTCGGCAATCAGCAGGGATCAATTCCCCGTGGCGGATGGCGAGCAGATCTCCCTTTTTTATCCGATAGATTTCCACGCTGTCTTCTATACCTTTCCTGTTGATCCTATTTGTCGCTATAGGGAAATAGGATTTATAGTCTCTTTCAAATGACAGGGACTCATAGGTCTTACGCTGAAAATATTTCCCGACAAGCAGGAAGAATATGAGTCCGGATAAGCTGTCAAAGTAACCGGATCCCAGATCCAGAAAGATTTCAAAGGTGCTCCTAAGAAAAAGGGCAAGGATACCTAGGGTTATAGGTACGTCTATATTTAGTACGCGCGATTGAATTCCTTTAAAGGCAGAGATCAAGTAGTCTTTACCGGCATAGAAGACTACAGGAAGCGAAAGGCCAAACATCAACCAGCGAAAAAGATCTTTATAATAGAGGAACCAGTTGTCTGATTCACTACCCGGTGTTCCGTATAGATCAAAGTATTCCGGAAATGACAAAAACATGATATTCCCAAACGCAAAGCCGGCGACACCTAATTGGTATATAAGTTTCCTGTTCTTTTTGATCTTGGGTTTATCCAGGTCAACAGCTGATAGATATGGCGGATATCCAATATTATTAAGCAGAATAACCAGTTCTTTAAGTGAAATATGGGAAGATTTAAAATTCACGCGAACAGATTGCTTGGGAAAATCTACTTGTGCAGATTGAATTCCAGGATGGATCTTATGGAGATTTTCCAGCACATAAATACACGAACTGCAATGAATATTAGGAATAGTAAAGGAGATCACTTTAAAATCACCATGATCAAAATCCAGTAATTTTTCAATTATCTCTGGTTGTGCCAGATAGTCGAATTTAGATTCGGAAGGTATGGGCGACTTACCTGCTTCTTCCTGCAGTTCATAGTAGTACAATAAGTCCTTCGACTTAAATAAGTCGTAGACCGTTTTACACCCATGACAACAAAATATCTTTTTATCAAAGACAATTGTCGTAGACCGACATTGATCTCCGCAATGATAACAGTGAATACTGTCCATACCACATTTACTGACCTGTAACGACAAATGTCGAGCAAACCTAAGGTATGGTATATGATAATTATCAGGTTTTGCATACCTTTATTTTTCGATAAACTATTTATGAGCAATGATCACCGTTGTGAGAACTGTATAATTCGCCAATTCAACTCTTTGCGAGCGATGAGTAAGGAGGAATTAAAGAAAGTATCTGACACTAAATCAACCAGAACGGTTAAGAAAGGGGATGTGCTGTTCGAAGAAGGCGAAAAGTTAAACGGTGTTTACTGTGTGCGATCCGGTATTTCCAAACTTTCCAAATTAAGTGCTAATGGCAAAGACCAAATAGTCAAATTAGCGACCAAAGGGGAAGTGATGGGACAGCGATCGGTAATTGCAGAAGAATCTGCGAATCTCAGCGCCACAGCTGTCGATGACATGGAGGTTTGTTTCATTCCAAAAGAAGCCATCGTAAATACGCTGCATCAGAACCCAAACTTTACATTCGAAGTGCTCCGGCATATGGCACATGATCTGAGGGAAGCCGACGACGTGATCGTAAACATGTCTCAAAAAACTGTCAAACAACGAATCGCCGAAGCATTTCTTTATCTTAAGAATAATTTTGGTGAGGACGAGGATGGATATCTCAGATTGGTCTTATCAAGGGAGGATATTGCTAATGTGGTTGGGACCGCAACCGAATCTTGTATACGTATTATTTCGGAGTTTAAGAAGAAAGGATATCTGAAAAGTACAGGCAAGAAATTAGGAATTATCGACGCAAAGAAGTTACAGGATCTCGTAGATGGCTTCTGATTCAAACCTGATATAAATCATTGTTTTGGCCTGCTAAGGCCATTATTTTTACGCCATAGATTTTAGAGCTATGGAGTGTAAGCATGTTATTGTACCTACCGATTTTTCTGAGACTGCGGACCGCGCCTTAGAATATGCAAGAGCCTTATTCAGATCAGATTCTTGCTCTTTTCATTTACTTAATACATATACCCCTGCCATATCACACAGTAGGTTTATGGCAACATCGCTCCATGGTTCCGTTATGGAAGAGAGTGTTCAATCGGCTTCGGAACAAGGCTTGCAGGAATTGGTAGACAGTCTGCTGAAAAAAAATGCAAATCCGCTACATACATTTAATACAATTTCTTCCTTTAATATTTTAACAGAAGAGATTTGCAATATTTCTGAAGGAAATGATATACGGCTTGTCGTGACTGGCACAACAGGGAAAAGTGGTTTAAAAGAAGTATTCTTAGGAAGCAATACGGTTCGTATTTTGAATTCAGCCCAAGAATGTCCGATATTGACTATTCCACCGGAGGCAAATTTCACTCCTCCCAAACAAATAGCGTTTATTACTGATTATAAGCGAAATTTCAGTGCTGCTGTGCTCCAGCCCTTGTTAGATATTGCGTCTACCTATGGTTCAAAGATCAGAGTGATGCATATAAAGGAGGAACAGGAATTGAATAAACACCAACAATCCAATAAGAGTATTCTGGAAGAATATCTATCAAAGCTTACATATACCACACATGAGATGCCGTATTACGGGAACAAGGCAAAAGTGATCCAACACTTTTTGGAAGATATGGAAGTAGA
>JAHHLF010000160.1 GCA_018679315.1 Bacteroidia bacterium
GGATTAACTTTTAAAAAATGGGGGAAGCGCTTTAACACCTTCCTGCACTATGTAGAAATCCTTATATCCCCGGATCTGATCATTTTAGGAGGGGGAACTGCTAAACACTTTGATGCCTACAAAGAGTATCTTACCATACAAGCTCCTGTCGTTCCAGCCCACCTGGGCAATTTTGCCGGCATAATAGGTGCGGCCGCTGCGGCCTTGCACCAGGCGCCAATTGACTGATCTGCAGATCAACCGGATTTAATTACCGCCTAAACAATTTTGTTTCTTTTTCTATCCACTTCCTTCAGAAGGATCTTGCGAAGGCGCAAATGCTTTGGCGTTACTTCAACGTATTCGTCTTTCTGGATGTATTCCAGGGCCTCTTCCAATGAAAATTTTACAGCCGGCACGATCTTAGCCTTTTCATCGGCACCTGCAGAACGTACATTCGAAAGTTTTTTCGTTTTGGTGACGTTGATGACCATATCATCTCCCCTGCTATTCTCTCCAATTACCTGGCCCTCATAAATATCTTCGCCCGGATCGACAAAAAACCGACCGCGTTCCTGAAGCTTATCAATAGAATAGGGAATTGCCTTCCCGTTTTCCATAGAAACCAGGGATCCGTTCTGACGTTGTGGAATATCATGCTTCATAGGCTGGTACTCTAAAAATCGGTGTGCCATGATGGCCTCCCCGGCTGTTGCCGTAAGGAGTTGGTTCCTAAGACCGATAATCCCACGAGAAGGGATAATGAATTCACAAACCATACGATCTCCACGGGCTTCCATCCGGATCATCTCCCCTTTTCGTTTCGAGACCATTTCCACGGCTTTTCCGGAAACCTCTTCCGGCAGGTCTATGGTAAGTTCTTCCATGGGCTCACAAGAAACCCCCTCTATCTTTTTAATGATCACCTGCGGTTGCCCGATTTGAAGTTCATAGCCCTCACGTCTCATGGTTTCGATCAAAACGGAAAGGTGTAATACCCCACGGCCAAAAACCGTGAATTTATCAGCACTATCTGTTTCCTCAACGCGCAGTGCCAGGTTTTTTTCCAGTTCTTTTTCCAAGCGTTCCTTAAGGTGTCTTGAGGTAACGAACTTACCTTCCTTCCCGAAAAACGGACTGTCATTAATAGTGAACAACATGCTCATAGTGGGTTCATCGATGGCAATGGTCTCCATGCCTTCAGGCTGATCCAGATCGGCAACCGTATCCCCTATATCGAATCCTTCCAGACCCGTCATCGCACAAATATCTCCTGTGGCTACCTCAGCCACTTTCATTTTACCAAGGCCATCGAATGTAAAGAGCTCTTTTATTTTAGATTTCACAATACTTCCATCCCGCTTAACCAATGAAACTTGCTGGCCTTCTTTTAAGGATCCGCGTGTAAGTCTGCCAATAGCAATTCTGCCGGTAAAAGAAGAATAATCCAAGGAGGTGATCAGCAATTGTGTGGTTCCGGTTTCGGGCTCAAAGGAAGGAATATGATCAACTACCATTTCCAGCAAAGGCTCAATGGAGTCTGTTTTCACATTCCAGTCTGTGCTCATCCAGTTAAACTTGGCAGAACCATAGACAACAGGGAAATCCAGTTGCCATTCTTCTGCCCCCAATTCAAACATCAGGTCGAAAACTTTCTCATGAACATCTTCCGGTGTACAGTTTTCTTTATCAACCTTATTTATTACCACACAGGGTTTTAAGCCAAGGTCTATGGCTTTTTTCAACACAAAGCGGGTTTGTGGCATAGGGCCTTCAAAGGCATCTACAAGAAGGAGGGCACCATCTGCCATGTTCAAAACACGTTCAACTTCCCCGCCAAAATCGGCGTGACCGGGGGTATCGATAATATTGATCTTAGTGTCTTTATAGGTCACCGAAACATTCTTGGAAACGATAGTTATTCCCCTTTCGCGTTCCAGGTCATTATTATCCAGAATGAGTTCCCCGGTCTTTTCATTGTCCCGGAAGAGCTGGCAAAAGTGTAAGATCTTATCCACCAAAGTGGTTTTACCGTGATCTACGTGCGCGATAATTGCAATATTCTTTGTGTTGGGCATAGCCGTCATTTAAGCGCGCAAAGATACGCAAACCAAGTGGGAGGACTCTTAAATAAAACTGAAAACACAAAAGGGCCTTTTAGTGAGTTTGCGGAAATATTAATGAGGGTTAAAGCCTGTCCTGCCCTAATCACGAACAAATAAATCCTTTGGAATCTACTATCTTTAGCCAGAATTTTTTTCAATGGATCTAAGCCATATCCCTAAAATAAAGCATCTCGAAAGCGGTAATTTTTTCCTTCTAGCCGGCCCTTGTGCCATTGAAGGCGAGGAAATGGCCATGCGCATAGCTGAGCAAATCACTGCAATAACAGATGCGCTTCAAATACCATTTGTGTTTAAAGGGAGTTTTAAGAAGGCCAATAGGAGTCGACTAGATTCCTTCACGGGTATAGGTGACGAGAAAGCCTTGAAAATTCTGGCAAAAGTCTCTGAATCCTTTGATATTCCTACGATCACCGATATTCATGAAGTAGCCGATGCTGAAAAAGCGGCGGCCTATGTAGATATTTTGCAGATCCCGGCCTTCCTGGTAAGACAGACAGACCTAGTCGTAGCTGCTGCTAGAACAGGGAAAGTTGTGAATTTGAAAAAAGGGCAATTTATGAGCCCTGAAAGCATGAAACATGCTGTGACTAAGGTCAAAGATGCTGGAAACAATAAGGTAATGATCACCGAGCGGGGTTCTATGTTCGGCTATCAGGATATGGTTGTGGATTTCCGAGGGATACCTACCATGAAAACCTATGCACCTGTGGTATTGGATGTAACCCATTCCCTCCAAC
>JAHHLF010000237.1 GCA_018679315.1 Bacteroidia bacterium
ATTGGAGCGCAAGATCATAGAGATGTTGCTCTTATACGGGAATGAGCAGGAGGCCTTTGAGGACTATGTGTATAAAGAGAATGATGAAGGGGAGCTGGTTCTTGAACGGGAGCAGGTTGAAGCTAAAGTTTATGAAAAGATATACCTGGATCTTCAGGAAGATGAGATCGAGCTTACACATGAGCTATTTCGAATGATCTATTACAAGCTGATGGAGGAGATGAACGAGCGGGAAGATTTCACCATAAATACCTTCATGAATCAACTGGATCAGGACCTGATTTCAGAGATATCTTCAATTCTTATGGAAGATGAGAAGTATTCGCTACACCAATGGGAGCGCAAGAATATTTATCCTAAAGAGAAGGCACAGAGTGTTTCACAGTTGGTAAGCGAGACGATTCTTACTTTGCGATGTTACCTGATCAAAAAAAGAATTGAATCCTTGCAGGTTGGGACCGATAATTTGGAAGGGGATCATCAGGAGGCTTTGGAGGAGATCATACGCTACCTGGAGCTCAACAAACTGTTGAACACAAAATTAAATAGGGTATTATCGTAAAAAAACCCCAGTCCTGGACCGGGGTTTTTAACCGTTTTTAAGCAGTATGGAATTTAATACAATTCTAGAGCTTTGGCTTGTTGTAACAGATCTACAAGGTTATCCACATTCAATTTTTTCATCAAACGTGCCTTGTATGTACTAACAGTCTTCTCATTAAGATTCAGACCTTGGGCTACTTCCTTGTTACGTTTTCCACTAGCCAATAATTTAAGTACTTCGACTTCGCGTGTAGACAACTTCCTAAAGAACCTTCTTGGCTTCTGCGTGCCTTCATCGAAGGCTAAACGTTGGGCCAATTCATTTGTAATAAACATGTTACCTTCACTAACTTTCTTTACAGCAGAAATAATGTAATCTAAATCAGCTGTTTTAGAAAGATATCCGTAAGCGCCTGCCCTGATTGTACTCAAAGCATAGACATCCTCGGATTGCCCGCTGTATATCAGAACTTTTATGTTCGGATATTCTTGTTTTACTTTCCTGAGGGTGGCTATCCCGTTAATTTCCGGAATAACCATCTCAAGTATAACAACATCGGGGGTAACTTTGTCTAACGTGTTAAATAGTTCAGAAGTGGTTGCCACATCGGCGATAACTTCAAATTCTGGAGAAGTACTCAGCACCTGCTTAATACCCAATCTAACTATGGGATGGTTGTCTGCAATTAAAACTTTGATCATTCTAATGTACTTCTAGATTTAATTATACTTCTAAAATTACAGCCGTATAATTTAGGGTTAATAATTCTAAATTCCGAAGCAAAATTGTACTTTTTTCTTTGAATAGATGGCATTTGGGGCACACTTTTCGACTTAAGTATCTGATTCATAGATGAGAGGTTACTTTATTTCCTCAGGGATTTCACAAACAGGTATAGGAATCATCTTATGTTTATTTGCTGTATTATACTTTTTATATATCAGAAAAACCTCTAAATCTCGACCAGTGAAGTCTTCGGGAGATTTTCCCTGGTCGCTCATGCGCATGGCCCACTCTAATTCTGGATAAGATGCACCGATCAGATCTTCGTCGGTACGATTGTCCCCCCACAAACCATCTGTAGGAGGAGCCTTTATAATTGTGTCGTCTACACCTATATATTTACCTATTTCATATACTTCGGATTTCATAAGATCTGCAATGGGGCTGAGGTCTACGCCTCCATCGCCGTATTTCGTGTAAAACCCAATTCCAAAATCTTCTACTTTATTACCGGTTCCGGCAACGAGATATTTATTTAGGGCGGCAAAGTAATATAAAGTGGTCATGCGTAGTCGAGCTCTGGTATTCGCCAGAGCCATAAATCGCTGTTCTTCATCCTCAACCGGTGGCAAGGAATCTACCAGATTATCAAATACGGAGGTTAGGTTTACGGGTTGTCTACTTACATTTGGAAAATTCTCTTGAAGCCAGTCTATATGGAGGTTTGCACGAGAAACTTGTTTTTTGCTCTGGTGAATTGGCATCTCTACACACAAGACCGGAAGTCCGGTTTTTGCACATAG
>JAHHLF010000271.1 GCA_018679315.1 Bacteroidia bacterium
GTAAAGCAAGGCGCCAAGCAGGGATGCTGCCAAAAATGATTTAAGCAAGACGCGGTAGAAAAGTCCTGAATCCCCCAGGTTTTTTTCATCAGAATAAAACTTAACTAAATTTATGTCGGTCCCCAGGCGACCAAGGATCCCCGCAAAAATGAAAAGGGAAAAACACAAGGAAACAAGGCCATAGACTGAAGCACCGTAATTGATGGTTATCAGATAGGTGAAAATGTAGCCTGCTAAAAGTCCGGCTGTACGTATTGTCAGAAATGAGAATCCCTTAGTCAGGATCTCCTTGCGATCCGAATCTTGCCAAATATTTTGAAGTTGTTGTTTCAATACACTTTTATGTGCATGCAATTTCCCATATTATTCTGTGACCCCGCAAAAGTCAAGTACTATTTTATCTGAAGGGATGTTAATGCTTTTGAATTCCTTATGTGCTACCAAGAAGGCAAGGATATCTGCCTTTTCTATAGCTGTTTCAAATGGTGTTAACTCAAAGGATTCATGGGAACTAATATTGGGTTCTACAATGTAATAGGTTTCATTGTTGGCCTGCTGAAGCACTTTCTCCGCTATCCACTTTGAAGGAGACTCCCTGAGGTCATCAATATTCGGTTTGAATGCCAATCCCATAATAGCTATTCCAGGCTTCCTTCCATGATCCAGTTCGAATTGTAATTTGGTTCGATTTATTTTCTCGGCACACCAAAAAGATTTGTAATTGTTTATGTCGCGTGCTGCTCCTATTAGTTTTGATTCCAAAGGGTAATCGCTTACAATAAAATAAGGATCTACAGCAATACAGTGTCCTCCCACACCGGACCCAGGAGAAAGAATGTTTACCCTTGGATGCATATTGGCCAATTTGATCAACTCCCATACATTGATATCGGCTTTGTCACAGATCAGGGAGAGTTCATTGGCAAATGCTATCTGTACGTCGCGCGAAGAGTTCTCGACCAGTTTACACATTTCGGCTGTTCGGGCATTAGTTTTGTGCAGGTCTCCTTTTACGTATTGACTGTAAAAAGCCGTTGCCTTTTCCGTAGATTCTTTGTCAATCCCTCCAATAACACGATCATTATGTACAAGTTCGTGCATGACATTCCCCGGCAAAACACGTTCGGGGCAATAGGCCACAAATATATTGTTTTCCAATTCCGGACGGCTTTCATAGATCAGGTCCCTCATCTTCTCCGTAGTGCCTATGGGGGAGGTAGATTCAATGATATACATATCGCCTTCTTTAAGAAGTGGGAGAATGGTGCGCGTTGCAGCTTCTACATAGGAAATATCAGGCTCGTGCTTGCCTTTAAACGGAGTGGGTACTACTATCAAATACACATCGCCCTTGCTTGGTTCCGTATGTGCAGTAAGCAGTCCACTCCTAACAGCCATAGAAACCTCTTCCTCTAATTGAGGTTCAACGATATGAACCTTACCCGAGTTAATGATATCGACTACTTGCTGGTTTATGTCGACACCTATAACTTTAGTGCCATTTTTAGCGATTAAAGCTGCAGTTGGCAGGCCGATATAGCCTAAGCCCATCATTACTACCTGGTGTTCTTTCATATTATATTGCCGAAATAAAATCTAGTATTCTTTTCGAAGCTAAACCATCACCATAAGGATTGTGGCGAGCCGACATTTCTTTATATCTATCCGGATTACGTATAAGTTCATTAGCCTCTGAAATGATCTTCTCCGGAGAAGTACCTACCATTACCACAGTCCCGGCTTCTACCGCTTCCGGTCGCTCGGTGGTTTCTCTCATGACCAGTACTGGTTTACCTAGGCTCGGGGCTTCTTCCTGAACACCCCCACTATCGGTGATTATCAAATAACTTTGATTCATTAGCCAGACAAATGCCGGATATCCCAGCGGATCTATTAGGTGGATATTAGGTTGGTCTCCTAATATCTCATATACCGGCTTCTGAACTTTAGGGTTAAGATGTACAGGGTAGATAATATCAATATCTTCATGTTCCTTTGCTAAAGTTTTCAGGGCATCACAAATATTCAGAAACCCTTGGCCGTGATTTTCACGTCTGTGTCCTGTCACTAATATGAGCTTCTTTTCAAAGTTCAATGTCTTTTTTAATTGCTCAATTTCCAGGTCTGAAAACTGACCCTCTGATACCTTTTGTGTGCTGAATTGTAGTGCATCAATTACTGTATTACCGGTAATTATGATCTGTTCTTTTTTAGTGTTCTCTTTTATGAGGTTGTCAAAAGAAGTCTCGGTAGGGGCGAAATGATAATCTGCCAGACACCCTGTGATCTTCCTATTCATTTCCTCGGGAAAGGGGGCCCATTTGTTATGAGTACGCAGGCCTGCTTCAACATGACAGACTTTGGCTCTTGCATAGAATGCCGCTATGGAAGTAGCCATGGTTGTAGTAGTATCTCCATGTACAAATACGAAATCGGGTTTAAAATCCTCTAATACCGGTTTTAAGGATTCGATTATCGCAGCAGTAAGCCCGTATAGATGCTGGCCGGGTTTCATGAGATTAAGGTCGTAATCCGGCTTTATTTCAAAGAACTCCAGCACTTGATCCAGCATTTCCCTGTGCTGTGCTGTTACACATACTTTGGTTTCAAAACGGTCCTGATCTTTTGCAAATGCACTAATCAAAGGAGCCATTTTTATGGCCTCGGGGCGAGTACCAAAAATGATCAGATTTTTTTTAACCACGGAATACTAAGCTTTATGCATATGTAAGACGCTATGTGCCGGTCTCGGCGCAAAACTACGATAATTATTGTCCTTAACAATCTTTCCTTCGTGTCCTAAACCCTGTTCTCTGGCTATTTTTTTAGCAAACTCATACCAGGTCATGATCTCAGGTCCGGCGAAATGAAGAATGCCATAGGAGCGATTTTCATTCTCGATCCATTGCAGAATGAATTCCGCTAAATCCTTTGCATGTGTGGGTCTTCCTCGTTGTTCATTTGTAACGCCAATTCGTTCTTCTTCCCGCAATTTTTTAGAGATTTTCGTGTAAAAATTTTTTCCTGTTTCAGAGTAGATCCAAGAAGAGCGTATGATGGCATACTGATCTAGTATATGTCTTATATATGTCTCTCCTTGCAATTTTGAAGCTCCGTATACATTGATGGGATTTGTAGCATCTTCAGGATAATAGCCTTCTTCTTTTTTGCCGTCAAAGACATAGTCTGTTGAAATATGTACCAGTGTAATATGGTGCTTAAGACATGACAAGGCGAGGAGTTTAACCCCGGTAGCATTCACCTTAAAAGCTTCTTGGGCCAGTTTTTCGGCCCCATCCACGTCGGTATATGCAGCCGTATTGATGCAAAAATCAACCGGGTTAACATTAAAAAAAGTATCGAGTGCTACCTCATTGGTTATATCCAACTCTTCCTTGGTAACAAAGGTGAATTTCAAGTCAGGAAATGCTGAGGCAAGTTTCTTAAGGTGTTGCCCCAACTGTCCTCCTGCACCTGTCACAAGAACACGGTTCATAAGGATATGGAGTTTAGAAAAGGTAGGCTGCGGTCCTTTTCAGAAAGTATGAGCTCTTCGGCAGATAATTGCCAGCTAATGCCAATAGACGGGTCGTCATATCGAATACCTCGCTCCGAATCAGGGTCGTAGTAATTATCACATTTATACAGAAATTCTGTGTTTTCTTCCAAAGCCAGAAATCCATGAGCCATACCGCGAGGTAAAAAGATCATATTTCTCTCCAAAGCATTGAGCTCCATGGATACATGTTGGCCATAGGTTGGGCTTTTTGGTCTTATATCCACAACAACATCTTGAACTGAACCTGAGACTACGCGCACTATTTTTGCCTGGGCCATTTGCCCCAGCTGGTAATGCAATCCTCTAAGGACACCTTTTCTAGAGACTGAATGATTATCCTGAACAAAATTCAGATCGATCCTAAGAATGTCTTCTAATTTTTGCTTGTTAAAGGACTCAAAAAAACCTCCTCTTGAATCCTCGTAAATTTTGGGTTTCAAGATCAATACACCGTCGATATGGGTTTTGGTAATTTCCACGCTCGAATGATTTTACGCTATTAGATCCATCAGGTATTTTCCATAACCGCTCTTTATCAAAGGCTGGGCCAGTGATGCCAGTTGTTCTTTAGAAATAAAACCTTTGGTAAAGGCAATTTCTTCTATGCAACCAATTTTCAGACCTTGACGTTCTTCGATCACTTCCACGAACTGCGCAGCTTGCATTAATGAATTAACGGTACCTGTATCCAACCAGGCCATGCCTCTGTCCAGACGACGGACTTGCAATTTACCGAGTGACAAATATTTTCTATTGATATCCGAGATCTCGAGTTCCCCTCTGCTACTTGGAGTTATTCCCCGGGCTATGTCGATTACTTCATTGTCGTAAAAATAGATCCCTGGTATCGCGTAATTCGATTTTGGTGATTTTGGTTTTTCCTCAATTGACATCGCTTCAAAATTTTCATTGAACTCTATCACCCCATATCGCTGCGGATCCTGAACATGGTATCCAAAAATGATCCCTCCATTTGGATCAGTACATCTTGTAAGCAGGGCATTCAGCCCAGTGCCATAAAAGATATTATCGCCTAAAATCAGTGCCACTTTCTCATCGGCAATAAAATCGGCAGCGATCAAAAATGCCTCAGCAATTCCATTAGGATTAGCCTGTATTGCATAGGAAAATGAACATCCCAATTGAGAACCATCTCCAAGTAATTTCGTAAATAATTGTTGATCATCAGGGGCGGTAATGATCAATATATCCTGAATACCGGCAGACAAAAGTGTTGACAGCGGATAATAGATCATTGGCTTATCATATACGGGCATGAGTTGCTTACTTATAACTTGTGTAATCGGGTATAAGCGGGTGCCACTACCTCCAGCCAGGATAATTCCTTTCATACTGTCTGAATATTATATTTTTTTACAAACCAATTGATCGTTTCTTTTAAACCCTCTTTAAAATCAGTGCGAGGTTTCCAATTTAGTTCTCTGGTAATTTTACTTGAATCGATGGCATAACGAAAATCGTGTCCGGGCCTGTCGGCTACCAAGGTTATCTGTTCGCCATAGGACCCTTTTGATTTTGGATAGACTTGATCCATTTGATCGCAAATTTGCCTGGCCATCGTCATATTATCCAACTCATAGTTCCCACCTATCGTATAGGTTTCACCAGCTGCCCCATCGTGATATACCTTGTCAATGGCTTCGCAGTGATCCGTTACGTACAGCCAATCCCTGATATTAGATCCATCCCCATATATCGGTATTGGTTTTCCTTCAATGGCATTCCTAATTATAGTTGGGATAAGCTTCTCATCATTTTGGGCAGGTCCGTAATTATTAGAGCAATGTGTTATACAAACATTCATGCCATAGGTATGGTGATAACTCCGGACAAGATGATCTGATGCAGCTTTTGAAGCGCTGTACGGACTGTTAGGGGCATAAGGAGATTGCTCATTAAAATACCCTTCCTTTCCCAGGCTGCCATAAACCTCATCTGTAGAGATATGGTGAAAGCGCGGCAGTTGCTCTTCCTTGTGATTGGGAGTGTCACTTGCCCAATATTTCCTTGCTGCTTCCAATAATGCGTAGGTGCCAACAATATTGGTTTGGATAAAGGCATCAGGGCCTTCAATCGATCGGTCAACGTGCGATTCTGCTGCAAAATGGATCACTCCGTTGACCCTGTTCGATTCAAATAATTGATCGAGGAGTTTTTGGTCGCATATGTCTCCGTGAACAAAGGTGTGTCTAGGGTTCTCAAAAAATTCCGACATGTTTTCTTTGCTTCCGGCATAGGTGAGTTTATCAAGATTAATGATATGTGTAGTTGGGTGTTTATCCAGGAAATAGGTAATAAAATTACTCCCGATAAAGCCAGCTCCACCAGTAATCAATATGGTATTTTTATCAACATCATCCGTCATTCAGGAAGGAGTTCTCTTGATTTTCTATTTAAATATTTTATAACATCGATAAGGATATAGATCCCTAGTAAGATAAACGGAATTAGGAATATTGACTTCCCAAACAATGGGGTTTTGACCGGCTGAGATTTTCCAAAATTGACAATGCTAAACGGGGCTGTGCGTTGTTCTAAACTTACGCGTCTAAACTCTGATTGAGTAATTAATGCATTTTTTAAAGTAAAAAGCTGCGGTATATCCAAGGGCTCTCCTTCCGCCAATACTAATTGACCTTCACTAGCTTCCTTAGAATTACCCATTTGGGCAGTATAGGATTCAATGATAGCATCTAATTGCCGTAGAATAGAATCATTTTTTTTCAGACGGGATAGATCATTAGAATTATATGTTTTTACCAGTCTATTATAGTACTCATTGCTGTTGATATAATCCATCAACTTTTGGGCAACCTTAGGCCCGGATACAGGATCCCTGTACAGGAATGTAATCCTTTGTTCAAAAGGATTTTGATCAATTAGTAAATTTTTAATGATCTCTGATGAGCCCGGTGAATTTTGAAAAGACTGAAGGGCTTTCAGGTATTTAATCTCTGTTTCTAAATCCTTTTCACTTTTAGAGTTGACAGGTTCAACTTGAACTTCCAATTTGTCAAAATCGGTCTCACCTAAACCCAAAGAAGTGAAAAAAGCAGTGTCTTTAGCTTGGATCTTTCCGTTGAGTTCATTGACAGCGTCATACAAATATTTCTTGCTTTCCAAATTGGGACTAACTATTACTTCTGTTTTTAATTTCTTCGTCGATATTTTATTTAATCCAAATCCCAGGGCAGCACCTACAATTCCTAATACTGCGAGCCAAACAATGTTATTTCGAACATAGACGAAAAAGCGAAGAAAGAATTTGAATACGCCTAAAAATGCCTTTTTGAATAACGAAGAAAGCTGACCCAGATCGAGCTCGTCATTCGGTGATCCGGAATTTGAAACTTGAGTACTCATGGTTTGAAATTAAATATTTGTTCTAAAATTTTATCGGTTATCAGATACGTAGGTTTCACCCCTGTGGTGCCCAGAC
>JAHHLF010000261.1 GCA_018679315.1 Bacteroidia bacterium
CAACCGTTCCTTCAAGTAATTTTAATAATCCTTGTTGTACACCCTCACCGGATACATCACGAGTGATGGAAGGATTATCACTTTTACGAGCAATTTTGTCTATTTCATCAATAAAAACAATACCTCGCTCAGCTTTTTCTAAATTGTAATCGGCAGCTTGCAGAAGGCGTGTCAAAATACTTTCTACATCTTCCCCTACGTAACCGGCTTCTGTAAGGACGGTTGCATCTACTATTGCCAAAGGCACGTTTAACATTCGTGCAATAGTTTTAGCCATAAGTGTTTTCCCTGTACCGGTTTGCCCTACCATGACAATGTTGCTCTTTTGTATCTCAACATCGTCATCCTTGGAATTAGGCTGTAAAAGTCGCTTATAATGATTATAAACAGCAACGGACATTACTTTCTTAGTTCGTTCCTGCCCAATAACAAAGGTATCCAGGAAATCCTTGATCTCTACGGGCTTTTTAAGTACGAGCTCTGAGGCAAGATCATTGGTTTTGGACTGCTTGGATTCTTCTGCAACAATGCCATATGCCTGATCAATGCAACGATCGCAGATATGGGCATCCAGCCCTGCGATAAGCAGATTGGTTTCAGGCTTTTTCCGGCCGCAAAATGAACATTCAAGATTTTCCTTCGCCATGATTAAAGTTCCTTACTTATTGTATAACGACCAATTCGTATTTTTGGTTCACCATTTCGATGAATGGGACTAATCAGTCGATATTAATCCTTGTCCCTTTCAAGTATTTCATCAATCATGCCATATTCCATGGCTTCTTCGGCCTTCATCCAGTAGTCCCGATCACTATCGCCATAGACTTTGTCGAATTTCTGACCTGTATGATTTGAAATGATATGGTACAGTTCGTCTTTGATCTTCAATATTTCTTTAGCAGCTATCTCAATATCACTGGCCTGACCTTGTGTCCCCGACATAGGTTGGTGGATCATTACCCTTGAATGCTTTAAGCCGCTTCTCTTGCCTTTTTCCCCGGCGCATAATAGCACAGCAGCCATAGAGGCAGCCATTCCTGTACAAATTGTAGCTACATCGGGTTTTATGAATTGCATGGTATCATAAATACCCAAACCTGCGTAAACACTTCCCCCGGGTGAATTAATATAGATCTGTATGTCTTTTGAAGAATCTGCGCTTGCCAGGAATAGTAACTGTGCTTGTATAATATTCGCAACCTGATCACTTATTCCGGTGCCCATGAATATTATCCGATCCATCATCAATCGGGAAAAGACGTCCATAGCGATCGCATTGAGCTGTCTTTCCTCAATAATATTGGGCGTCATCCCTACCGGGTACATACTTTGAAGGATCTTATCGTAATAAAGGCTGTTAATACCTTGATCCTTGATTGCAAATTCTTTAAACTCTTTAGTATAGTCCATGCATTTCGGAACGTATGTTCAACAAAAAAAAAGGTGCCGAAAGCAAGAATTCCGGCACCGTAAATATACATATTATATTGTCAAAACTTAGCTGTAAACCTCTTTCACGAAATTTTCATAGCTAACCTCTTTTACTTTGAGATTAACCTTCTCTTTGTACAGGTTTAATAACTTCTGACTCATTAATTGCTCTGAAAGACGCTTTACTTCATCCTGATTACTCAAGACACGGCCAGCAATATTTTCGAGGTCCTCTTCCTTAGGATCGAGTTGACCATATTGTGCCATTTGGGATTTGATGAATCCTTTTGCGAATTCCTTCAGTTCATCATATTGAAGTTCAATACCGTGATCTTTTATGAGTTTGCCTTCTATGAGCTGATATCGCAATCCTTTTTCAGTACGCTCAAATTCTTCCTGGGCTTCTGCATCACTAAGCGGTTTTTCACCTGTGGTTTTGATCCATTTGGTCAAAAAGTCCTTGGGCAATTCAAAGGAGACACTTTCTATCAATCGCTCTGTAACATCATTCAATAACTTTTGATCTGATTGCTGCACGAACTGTTCTTCCGCTTCGGTCTTGATCCGATCCCTTAGATCTTTTTCTGAAGTGACACCGTCTTTACCATAAAGCTTATCGAAAAGCTCCTGATCCAGAGTAGCGGGCTGGCGTTCATTAATTTCTTCGATCGTAAAACTTACGTCGATATTAAGACCCTCAGCCTGTTCCTTATTTAACCCTAGGGAGCCGGCTAGTATATAATCTTCTTTAAATAGGCCTTTTGTTTTTAGTGTTACTTCATCATTCACAGATTTACCGAGAAGAAGGCCCAGCATTTTCTTGCTTTTAACCTGATCCGTCTCTACAATAGCCTTATTATCTATCCCTTCTTCTTCATTCCTGAAAGTGCCGCTAACTTCACTATTCTTCTCCACTTTGGCCTGGGAAACCAGTTTGCCATATTGCTTCTGGATCCGATCTATTTGCTCATCCAACATCTTTTTGTCAGCAGTGATCTTATAGTGAGTAACAGCCTTTTTTAGTTTGAGTGGAACCTCAAAGGATGGAGCGAGACCCAGATCGAATTCAAAAGCGAAATCATCGGCATCCCAATTGAAATTGTCTTGTTGTCTGGGTAAAGGATTGCCCAACACATCAAGTTTCTCCTCATTGAGGTATTTGCCCAGATTATCTTGTAGAAGTTTATTGACCTCATCGACTAATACGGCTTTCCCGTATTGCTTCTCGATCAAGCCCATCGGGACCTGGCCTTTACGGAAGCCAGGTATATTTGCCTGTCTTCTGTAATCTTTTAGGATCTTTTCTACTTGGTCCTTGTAATCATCTTTTGAAATTGCCACTGTAATAACGGCATTCAGTTCATCGATTTGTTCTTTGGTGATGTTCATTATTTCACAACATTAAGGGGACTAAAAATGGGTAGCAAAAGTAGTGGATTTTGCTTGTTCAACCAAGTTTATTCGACTATAGTTAAACAGTCCTCTTTTTCTTGCGATCTTCTTTTAAAATCGAATAGAAAATAGACTGAAGCAGGGATAGAAGTAAACTAAAAAGCAGGGCCCACCAGAAATTGCTGACATCAAAGCCAGAGATCAAAGAATCCGCCAATAAAATGATCAAGGCATTTATAACTAAGAGAAAGAGACCAAGTGTAATTATTGTCACAGGTAACGTAAGAAGGATCAGGATCGGCTTTACCAGCAGGTTTAAAATACTCAAGACTACAGCGACGACCAAGGCCGTAACATAAGTGTCTACAGAAACACCAGGCAGTATCTTGGCAAGTAGTACTACTGCCAATGCGCTTAACAACATTCGGAAGATCATTTTCATAGTACGAGAAATAAAACCCTGTAGCATGAGCTACAGGGCTATGCTTAAGTGCCCTTAATTAATATATAAGCCTGTAAAATCCAACGGATTTACACCGGGAAGATTAGATCCGTACTTGGCGTTGATAGCTTCAACAAATAAGTTAGCAAATAGAGCATATCCTCTTGGAGAAGGATGAACGCCATCTAGGGAGAACGCTCCGCCGGTACCGAAGTCATCTGTGATCACACTGCCGTCGCTTAATGGGAAACCATTTTCGGCTACATCCTGCAGGAAGGCATTGCAATCCACAAAGGCGAGATCGTAGGCCTGGGCAAGGGCCTCAATCGTTTGGTTATACGCTGTCAGGGCGGTTTGCGCACTTTGCTGCTCATCAGGGGTCAAGACCCATTTGTCCTCCAGAGGCAGGGAGACACCTTCCACAGAGAACTGACCTGCCAGTTGGGCAGACAATCCTTGATTGACTAAATTCTGGAGGGCATCTGTATTTACCGTTCCGATAACGGTAGCGCTGGGAAATACGATCAGATCCTCAGCGGTTGCTTGTCTTGCCTGTCCATAAGTTGTTCCCAACAAGTTGGCCACAAGTGGGGCAGCCTGAGGGGGTAATCCAAACTGGGCTATGAAAGCCTCGAATGTCGGAAGATCTGCAAGCAGAGCTCCGGCAATAGTAGCAGAAAGATCCGCAAGGTTTTCATCTATCATGACCACGGGACTTGCCTCTGTCTCAGCAAAGACTACAATCCGCTCTGTCGCTCCTATGGCGGTATAAATTTGATTTAAAGCGCCAAATATCGTATTCAAGAGGGGAATCTGAGGCCCGAAATCAGGATTTGTAGGATCCAGTGGGTTGTACGGGACAACCTTGAAATAGGGAATTGAGGTTACATCGTGTATATTGGCTATCACTCCGTTTGCACCACCCGCTGTAAGGTTTTGCAGGATAGCATCTAACGAGCCTGCAAAAACATTCGGATCCGTAATATCATTTCCTCCATAAGTAGAAGGGTCCAAATTTCCTGTTTGATCCACTCCGGCACCACCGGATGTGGCATAACCGAGAATATCATTGCTTCCAATAGCAAGCGTAAAGAAGGTAGGGTCCTGAGCGACCACATCTCCCACAACAGTAGCAGTGGGTGAGCTTGCAAATCGGGCATAATAAGGATTTGCCAGACCCGCTTGAACTCCGGCCACGTTTCCATACCCTGGAGCTAATAAATGATAGCTCTTGGCTCCGGGAACTCCCATATTGTTAAATGGTCCACTTAGCATGTTGGTGATCTCTGTGGCACCTTGACCTTCAACGGGAACAGGAGAAGGAGAGCCCGAGGAGAAATCGAGTATTAGTCGGTTTCCTAGTATCGGTACACCGCCTAAGGTAGCTCCTCCTAGATTATCTGCCATAAAGGGGATCGTAAAGGTTCCACCTCCAGCCAGCGCAAAATTACCTGCTAACATGTTTGGATATGATGCAGTCTGTCCATCAACAAAAAGAGCTAAATCTGAATAGCCTGCTGTCAGGGAATTACCAACGGCTACATAGTTTGAGAAATCAGCGGATCCACTGGTATAATTGACCGGATCCGGATCGGGGGTAGTGTCCGGCATAGTAGCCGTATCATCATCAAAACAAGAAACGAATAATAGCCCTAAAAGAAAGAGCAACGCATATAACTTCTTCATATACTAAAATTTGAGTTAGTTAAGGCAGGCGCTAATAGTGCCTAGCTCCCAAATTTAGCCAAAATAATGAAACACCCAATGGAAGCTTCAATTAATCATGCATGCATAATATCAAGGATTTACCCTTGTTTTAAGAAGGCAAGTAACTCATTTTGGAACCCTTCAGGGTTTTCGGCATGTAGCCAATGCCCAGCGGCAGAAACGGTCGCTATTTGGGCTAATGGAAAATGTGCCTGAATCACTGCGTGATCTGCTTCGACAACGTATTCGGAATATTCGCCTCTTAGAAATAGGGTAGGACCGGGATACTGTTCAGTACCCGATAAAGGCTCTCCGATCATATCCAGGTTATTGCTGAGCACATCTAAATTGAAACGAAATGCTAAGGTGTCCGGCGTCTGCCGATATAAATTCTTTAAAAGGAATGCCCGCAGACCCACTTCATCGAATTGGCGTGCTAAGGCTTTGTCGGCCTCACTTCGGGATCCAAGATCTGCCGGGGTTAAGGATTGAAGTCCATCTATTATGTGCTGATGATGTGGTGGATAATACCTGGGGGCAATATCGGCGACGATCAATTTTGCACAGCGCTCTGGATAGGCACAGGCAAAATGCATGACAGTTTTGCCTCCCATGGAATGTCCCAGGAATATAGCTTTCTCGATGTCATGATGATCCATATAGTTGATCAGATCAACTGTCAGTAGCTCATAGCTAAATTCATCATCCCAAAAGCTTCGCCCGTGATTTCGCTGATCGACCAGGTGCACCCGATATCCTGTTTCTGCTAATTTTTTCCCATGGCTTTTCCAGTTATCACCCAGACCCAGAAATCCATGGAGAATAATAAGATCAGGACCCATGCCTTGTATCAGGGAGTGTAGTATTCTCATGAACCCAGTCTGTGCTTATACATCCTCACGACATTTTCCAATCCCAGATAAATAGACTCACAAATAAGGGCATGACCGATAGAAACTTCAAGTAAATGAGGGATGTTCTCTTTAAAGAATCTAACATTATCCAGGCTGAGATCATGTCCGGCATTGATACCCAGCTCACATTCGTGTGCTACTTGTGCGGCTTCAATAAACGGATCGATCCCTTCTTTCTTGCCCTGGGCATAAGCCTTGGCAAAACTTTCGGTATAGAGTTCAATTCTATCTGTACCAGTAGCTTTTGCGCCTTCTACCATGCGGGGATCCGGATCCAAGAAGATGGAAGTCCGTATACCTGCTTCCTGAAAATTGCTAATAACATCTTTTAGAAAGTCTTTGTGCGTGTGAGTATCCCAGCCGGCATTGGAAGTAATGGCGTCTTCTGCATCAGGAACCAGGGTAACTTGTGTTGGTTTTATTCCCATGACAAGGTCGGTAAACGCCGGAATAGGATTCCCTTCTATATTGTATTCTGTACGAACAACACAAGCTAAATCTTTGGCATCCTGGTATTTAATATGACGCTCATCTGGCCTGGGATGTACGGTTATACCATCAGCCCCAAAAGATTCTATATCCCTGGCTGCTTGAAGAATATCAGGAATACTACCACCTCTGGCATTCCGCAATGTGGCCAGTTTATTGATGTTCACACTTAGTTTCGTCATTAGTATTAGGTCTATGAAGCGGACACAAAATTACAAATTAGGCACACCTTTTGATATTTAAAATTAGTATTTTGCGTTTTGTTATAACATGAGAATTCAATCCTACATAGTAAACACACTCCCGGTTTTTGAAATAAAGGAAACCCTGGAAGGGGTAATCCAGTTTTTTAAATACACTACCTATTCACATGTAGCCATCGCCGAGCACGGGAAGTTTGTAGGTGTTTTGGCCGAGCGTGATATGGAAATTTTTGAAGCGGATAAGAAGATCGAAGACTCCCGTCATTTAATGGAGGTTGTATCTAGTCCATTTGATTCAACATGGATGGATGTACTGGAATTGTTTGCCAGAAATGAGGCGAATATCCTGCCAGTCTTAGATGAAGAAGGCAGTGTAATAGGCTATTATGATCTAACGGAGATCGTGGCCATGTTTATTGAGATCCCTTTTTTTACGGAACAAGGAGCCATCCTTGTTGTTGCCAAGAAGGCAAGTGATTACAGTTTTAGTGAGATCGCCCAGATCGTTGAAAGTAATAACACCAAGTTGATAGGTGCCTTTATTACAGACGCCAGGGAAGAAGTGGTACAGATTACAGTAAAGCTGGGGGCCGGAAATTTGAATGAAGTTGTTCAGACGTTCCGCAGATATGATTATAGTATTCTCTTTGGAAGCAAAGACGATCAGTTCCTCAAAGACTTAAAACAGCGTTCGGATTATCTGAACAAATACCTTAACGTTTAGTACGCGATGAAAGTAGCCATCTATGGCCAGCAATACCCCCAGGAAGCGGGGTCTAACATAATGGAACTGCTTCATGAACTGGAAAAGAACCAGGTCCAGATCGCAGTAGAACGCTCTTTTTTAGAAACCATTCAAGCTCAGGAGAAATGCAAAGACTATACAGTTTTTACGCATCATGAGGGATTGGATTCCAGTTTTGACCTTTTCATCAGTATCGGGGGAGATGGAACAATACTAAGAGCTGTAACTTATATCGGGAAATTAGGTATTCCGATTGTTGGGGTTAATACTGGCAGACTGGGTTTTCTTTCGATTATCAAAAAGAATGAGGTCAAAGACCTCGTACAGGATTTTATTTCAGGAAATTATTCTATTGTAGAACGTAGCCTGGTTCAGATACGAACAGATGGTGAAATCCCTGAATTCGATGGAAGATATTATGCATTAAATGAAGTGACGGTTAGCAGGAAGGACACCACATCCATGATCACTGTGGAGACTCACCTCGATGATGAATACCTGACGTCATATTGGTCAGACGGACTTATAGTTGCCACCCCGACCGGTTCTACAGGATATAGTCTGAGTTGTGGAGGTCCGGTCTTGATGCCTTCGGTGAAATCTTTAG
>JAHHLF010000010.1 GCA_018679315.1 Bacteroidia bacterium
AGATCAGGTTCCTTCCAATACGGTCAAAGCAAAGAGGGCTGGGGACTCTGCCATGATGATACCTATATCTATAAAAGTGATGGCACAGAGAAGATCTGGCGTTTGGATCCTGAAAACCTACAGGAAATTGACTACATCCAAACTGTTACAGATCGGTCTATTTTCAATAAAGCCAACGAACTTGAGTATGTAGATGGCAAGATCTACGCCAATGTCTGGCAAAAAGAAAGCATGATGATCATAAATGCCCGATCGGGCGCCATAGAAGGCGTTGTAAACTTTGGGGGACTAAAGAAAAAGGTGAAGCAACACCCGGAATTGGACGTATTTAATGGGATCGCCCTACACCCTGAACGAAAGACACTCTTTGTCACCGGTAAGAATTGGGACACCCTCTTTGAGGTCCGCATAGTTCCGAGGGAAGAATGAATATCTATGAAAAATCTATCCGAGTTATCCGGGAAGACCTGGACGAGCTGGATCATGTAAACAATGTACGCTATGTACAATGGATCCAGGACGTTTCTAAAGCACATTGGGAACATGTCGTTCCTGAAAAATTTCGCGAGAATTTGATCTGGGTGGTAAGGAAGCATGAGATTGTCTACAAGATTCCTTCAGTATTAAACGATCACTTACTTATTAGAACATATATTTCTAATAATCAAGGGTTTATTTCAACAAGAATTGTTGAATTTTTAGATGCAAACTCCCAGAAACTCAAGATAAAAGGGTGTACAGAATGGTGTTTATTAAACGCGAAAACCGGGAAACCAATGCCCATTTCCAAAGAAATTCATACCTTGTTTGAAACACCATCACCCTAACCATTTTTTATAGCGCCCTGGATAGTCCTTTTTCAGCAAAGGGGTAGTACTCTTTTGAACGAAAATTAGCGCTGTTGATGCAAACCTTAGTTATTCTATGGTTTATCTATAGCATTGACTTACAGGGACTTTGTATTTTGTTTCCAAATATCCTATTGCGTGGAGTATTCCTACCTCATTGTGGATTCTGAAGCAACGTCCAACCTGCAGTTGGAACATTTCCTGGATGACTACCAAGACTTTATGTTTTTGGGGCATGCATCTTCAGGGGAAGAAGGATTGAACTCCATTCTCAAATTCCTGCCCGACGTAGTATTTGTGCGCCTTAATGACAGTGCATCTGAATACTTTAATATGGTCACAGAACTCTATCAGTATATAAAACAGCTGCCTGTTTTTATCGGAATAGCCGAATCTAAGACTCATGCTTACGATGCTATCAAGCATAATTTCTATGACTATTGGCTCACGCCCTACAACGAATTCAATATTCGTAAGTCTATATTTAAGTTAAGGAAACAACTGCCAACAGAACGGGAAACCTCTACCCTGGTATTAAAATCCTATAAAGATTTCCATTACCTGGACATGGATGAGATCCTATATTTAAAAGCGGATAATAATACGACCGACTTCTTTATGAAGGATGGCAGCCGTGTAAGTGCGTATAAAACGCTTAAAAGTTTTGAAAAACAATTGCCTGCCCACTTTATCCGAATACACCAAAGCTATATCCTTAATACCCGCTTTGTGGCCCGCATCAATTATGGGAAATCTGTTTGCTTCTTAAAGTCAGGAACGGAACATCTTCCTTTCTCCAAGTCCTACCGGGCTAACATTGACAGTTTAAAAGAGCGACTGTCAAAAAACACCATTTCCTCGGCTAATTAGCCAAATTCTCTCAAAAACAGTTCATATACTCGCAGAAGTGTGTCAAATACTCGCAGCTCCCTCATAATACAGCCGTGGATATACATTCATAGGTAGTTTAGGTCTAGAACAAAGATAAATAACGAAAACCCCGATAAATTGGACCATTATGAAAAAAGTATTTAGTATTCTAGCAATTGTAGTTATGTGTGCAGGATTATTCTCTTGTGAAGCAGAAACTAATTTAGACGAAACACAAAATCTCTTCGAAACCAATGCGTGCGACGGTTGTGGTGATTCCGGTGAAGAACGCGAAGATGACAATGGTGGCAGTTAAAACCCGATATATATAATATAAGAGCTCCAAGGGAAACTTTGGAGCTTTTTTTTTATCTTGTATAGTCCATATGAGCCTACACCTCCTCCCATATCGAACTTTTCTTATCTCCTGTTTTCTATTCATAGGAAGCATCTCGTGCAAGGAAAACTCCACCCCCATTGCCGAAGTACAACCAGTAGCTACAGATAGTATTACCATATGGATTAAAAAAGGCAGAGATAAATCTCTAGTCAAAGAAATTAGGAAAATTAATCTGGACAAAGCCTTTACCAAAACTATACCTTTAGAGCAAGATACTTCCTACTTGAAGAATCTAAGCGCATTATCATTGGCCTATTTAAGACTCCCTGATAATCCGAAATTTCGTGAGGTAAATGACCTGTTAATTGCCAAAGCCAAAATCCTTAAAGACTCCATTGCCTGGGCTAATGCCTTATGGGATCGAGGTCTCTTCTATGAACGGATCTCTGTAATGGATAGTTCTTTTATAGATTATGACGAGGCACACAATATTTATATAGCAAAAGATAAAAAACTCAATGCAGCTAAAATGCTACGTAATATGGCCGTCATACAGAATAGTGTACGTGATTATGTTCAAGCGGAGATAAACCTCGTACGGGCCATTGAGTATTTTAAGGAACTGGAAGAAACTAAGGACCTTTACAGATCGTATAACTCCCTTGGGATCACGATGGTCAACCTGGAAAATTATGATGAAGCCCTGGAATACTATGAAGAAGCACTAAAGTATCTCGATGCCTCTGAGCCAAATGAAAAATTCAGACTCAGAGTGATCAACAATATGGGGATGGCCCATTTGGAGAATGAGGAATTTGAAAAAGCCGCGGATTATTTTACCCAAGCCGTCAATTTACCCAAAGCTGAGGACAATGATCCGGAGACCTATGGTCGTGCATTGACCAATCTTGGCATAACCAAAGTAAAACGCTCAAGTAATCCGGAACGGCCTGAAGAATATGATAAAGCCCTCTTTATTCTGGATGCTATAGAAGATTATGCGGGACTATCAAAGACCTTATTTGCCTTAGCGGAATATTACACACTTATTGGAGATAGCACCAAGGCCACAGAACGCGCTCAGCATGCACTGAATTTTGCCCGTAAGACTAATAATCATGAAAGGGAGCTCGCTGCCTTGCAATTACTATCGCAGGTAGACAACGAACATTCGCGGGCATATAGTAAGAGCTACATGAAAATTCATGACAGTCTTGATGCAGCTGAACGGCAATTAAAAAATAAATACGCTAGGATTCGTTTTGAAACGGATGAGGCCCTGGCAATGAACGAACTATTGGCGCGACAGCGTATTTGGTGGCTCAGTGCAGCGATTGGATTTTTATTGTTGGCTTTATCAGTATATATCATCGCCGCACAAAGGGCCCGAAACCAGAAATTGCGCTTCCTGCAGGAGCAGCAGGAGACTAACCAGGAGATCTTTAA
>JAHHLF010000154.1 GCA_018679315.1 Bacteroidia bacterium
GGCGTAAGCCCGATCAATCCTGGGACGACCCCAAAAAGATGCTCTGGCGCTTCAAGTATATTCTAAATGGAATGGCTGTTCAGGACGATGCCTTACATGAAGGTGGAACACATGGTGGCAGCATACGGCAATATATAGCCGATAGTACCCGTTGGTATGTGCATTACTACAGTACCAATTTTCCTTCTACGACTTTACCGGCCTGGGAAGGGAATAGAAATGACAGCACTATGATCCTTTACAAGGAGCAAAAAGCCCCAAATGGCATGGAGGGATTTTACAGGATTACCTTTTCAGAAATAACTGATGATGGCTTTAAATGGTCGGGAGATTGGGTAAATCCGGATGAGTCTATCGTATATGCGACTTGGAAGATTGATTGTATCAAGCGTAAAGAAGAATAAGGTGTTATTTTAGCGGTTAAGTTTCACCGTACGATGCAGCAACAATTTAAAAAGATCCTACCAAAACTGATCGGATACACCTATAATGCCACTGCAATGGTCCATCCCCGTTTAGCCGCATATTGGGCCTTTCTCACGTTTTGTCGCATCCGAAAGGGCGGTGTACGTCCGGAACAAGTCGATTTTCTCAAAAGTGCGAAATCGGTAAGCCGTAAAATCGAAAACCTTGATATACAGGAATACCAATGGCAAGGATCCGGGGATACCGTGATTCTAGTACATGGTTGGGAAAGCAATGCAGCACGCTGGCGCAACCTTATAACCATGCTGATAGAAGCCGATTTTAATGTCATTGCTTTTGATGCCCCAGGACATGGGTGGTCTAGCGGGAAATTCCTGAATGTTGTTCTTTATGGGGAATGCCTGGAAGCGCTACTACAAATTCATAATCCCCATCACCTTGTAGGACACTCAGTAGGAGGCATGACGATTCTTTTTAATGAATTCAAACGACCCAACCCAAGCCTTAAGCAGATCGTAACCACAGGTGCCCCGTCAGAGTTTTATGAGATCATGGAAGAATACCAGGCTGTGCTTGGCCTGAATGATCGCATGATGCGTGCCTTTGACCGCTTAGTGCTGGATAAATTCGGATATACCATACGAGAATTCTCTACTACCAAATTTGCAGCGAGTAACAAGAAGAAAGGATTATTAATCCACGATAAACGAGACAGGGTTGCACCTTATCACGGTTCCGTGAATGTTCATAAGGCCTGGAAAGATAGCCGACTTATCAGTACAGAAGGGTACGGCCATTCCCTCCACCAGAAAGATGTAAATTTGGCTATAGTTGATTTTTTAAAGGGCAGCAATTAGTGTGAATTCTTTACCTTAGTTCGTATGAATGCAATCTCTCCTTTCCATATTGCCATCCCTGTTCACAACCTGGAAGAATGCCGTGCCTTTTATGCTGATGTTCTGGAGTGTAAAGAAGGCCGCAGCAGTGATCACTGGGTAGATTTCAATCTATTTGGTCATCAGCTTGTGATCCATTACAAGCCCAAAAAAGAGGATGAATTGCACACCAATCCTGTAGATGGTAAAAGTGTGCCTGTCCCGCATTATGGAGTAGTTCTGCCCTGGGAAGATTTCAAACCTTTCTCTGAGAAATTGAAATCCAAAGGCGTAGAATTTATCATAGAACCCTATATCCGATTTGAGGGAGAAGTAGGGGAACAAGCAACCATGTTTTTCTTAGATCCGGCAGGCAATGCCTTGGAATTCAAAGCGTTTAAGGATATCGATCAGCTTTTTGCCAATTAGATCACTCCTTTTTCCTTCCCATATATTTATCTCGTACTACTATAAATATTCCATAAAGAACACCGAATACCAATCCTTCTGTGATCTCCCGCATTAAGATCTCATTTGAATATTCCCCTTCCAGGATAATCGAGATCAACACATAAAGGGCTGCGGCAACCAGGGCCTGTATGATATATTTTTTAGTTTTCATCTCTTGAGTTTATATATATGGATCCCTGTTTCCACCAATTCTCATTATTAGGATCTTGATGTGATAAAAGATACTAAAATAACTACGTATTCGGATACCATAAAGGGAGCGATAAGCGTTATAAGATATACCCAAATACCCAAATCATGAAAAAACTCATTTACCTGCTTATCCTGCTCGGGATAATTATTTTAGGATCTTGCACTAATAACGAAGGTTCTGAAGATATTGATGTGATCACACCCGCTGATTCTACCGGAT
The DNA here is from genome assembly GCA_018679315.1 of Bacteroidia bacterium. GTDB lineage: Bacteria > Bacteroidota > Bacteroidia > Flavobacteriales > Flavobacteriaceae > HDS-28. Next base: position 2,185 of record JAHHLF010000154.1, read on the forward strand.
CTGTCACCTTAGAATAGGAATTCCAAGATGTACTTGTGAAATTCTAATTTTGCGCATGCCGCTCCCTGGCAAGTAATGTATTCTTAAGAAGCATAGCAATCGTCATTGGGCCGACACCACCGGGCACAGGCGTAATAAAGGACGCTTTATGAGAGACAGCATCAAAGTCCACGTCGCCTGTTATATAGTATCCCCGCTCTCTGCTTTCGTCTGGTACGCGAGTGATACCCACATCTACGATAACAACACCCTCTTTAACCATATCTGCCTTTAGAAAGCCAGGGACTCCCAGGGCCGAAACAACAACATCTGCATGTCTGGTTATCTCTGCCAAATTCTGTGTCCGGCTATGGGTTAATGTCACAGTTGCATTTCCCGGATTCCCTTTCTGACTCATCAATATACTTATAGGCCTTCCCACAATATGGCTTCTCCCGATCACTACTACATGCTTTCCCTGGAGAGGTACATCGTATCTTTTAAGTAATTCCATGATACCATATGGAGTTGCGGAAATAAAACTGGGCATATCGAGGGCCATCTTTCCGAAATTAGTTGGGTGAAAGCCGTCAACATCCTTTTCCGGATCTACGGCCATGAGTACCTTTTGCTCATCGATATGTTTGGGCAACGGCAGTTGCACAATGTAGCCATCGATCTTATCATTGGCATTAAGCTCGGCTACTTTTTGAAGTAGTTCTTCTTCGGTGGTTTCTTCAGGTAAATGGATCAGTGTAGATTCAAAACCAATCCGCTTGCAAGACCTTACCTTACTACCTACATAAGTCAAACTCGCCCCATCATTCCCTACAAGTACGGCTGCCAGATGCGGAACCTTCTCCCCCCTGGCCTTTATCCCGGAAACTTCTTGTTTGATCTCTTCCTTGATCTCATTACTGATCTTTTTCCCGTCTAGTAGTATCATTTGCTGTTTTATCCGCGCATTTGGTTCATCATTTGCATCATTTTCTTGCCACCGCCGCCTTGCATCATTTTCATCATTTTACTCATTTGATTGAACTGTTTCAACAACTGGTTCAATTCCTGAATGCTGCGACCGCTTCCTTTAGCAATGCGCTTTTTCCTGGATGCGTTTAATGTAGATGGATTTGCCCTTTCATCAGGGGTCATGGAATGGATCATCGCCTCTACATGTTTAAAGGCATCATCTTCGATATCCATACCCTTCATGGCCTTTCCCATTCCGGGGATCATTCCCATCAGGTCTTTCATATTCCCCATCTTCTTGATCTGCTGGATCTGTGACAGGAAGTCATCAAGGCCAAATTTATTCTTTGCGATCTTCTTTTGGATCTTACGCGCTTCCTCCTCATCAAATTGATCCTGGGCACGTTCTACCAATGAGATCACATCACCCATCCCCAAGATCCTGTCGGCCATCCTGTCCGGATAGAAGACATCCAGGGCGTCCATTTTTTCTCCTGTACCAATAAATTTGATCGGTTTTTGTACAACCGATTTGATAGACAGGGCTGCCCCTCCTCGTGTATCCCCATCCAACTTCGTCAGGATCACACCTTCGAAATTCAAGATATCGTTAAAGGCTTTAGCCGTATTTACAGCATCCTGACCCGTCATGGCATCTACGACAAAAAGGGTTTCCTGGGGTTGAACTGCTTTGTGGATATTCGCGATCTCTGCCATCATCTCCTCATCAATAGCGAGTCGGCCCGCGGTATCAATAATGACTACATTGTGTCCATTAGACTTGGCATGAGCTACCCCAGCTTTCGCAATAGCGACGGGGTCTTTGCTTTCACGATCCGAATACACCTCAACACCGATCTGATCGCCAACCACATGTAACTGATCAATAGCCGCCGGTCTGTAAATATCACAACCAACCAAAAGAGGTTTTTTCGACTTTTTATTCTTTAGGTAATTGGCAAGTTTTCCAGAGAAGGTGGTTTTACCGGAACCTTGAAGTCCGGACATCAGGATCACAGAAGGCTGACCGGAAAGGTTGATCCCTTCGGCCTCTCCACCCATCAACTCGGTCAATTCGTCTTTGACGATCTTAACCATTAGCTGCCCGGGCTGAAGCGTAGTCAATACATTCTGTCCCAAGGCCTTTTCTCTCACCCGATTGGTGAATTCCTTGGCTATCTTAAAGTTGACATCGGCATCCAGTAAGGCACGTCTGACCTCTTTGGCCGTTTCGGCAACATTGATCTCAGTTATCTGGCCATGTCCTTTGAGGACGTGCAGGGCCTTATCCAGCTTTTCACTTAAACTATCGAACATTCTATCAGTATACTAAAAGAAGTGCAAATTTAAGCAACTCCAATGGATAGAGGAAGCCAGGAGCACCTAAATACAAAAAGGGTAACTTCTTTTTGGGAAGTCACCCTTTTTAACAAAATTGGGGGCAAATATGATTTGATTGCGTATGTTTTGCTTTTTAGATTCTCTCGAAGACTAGTAGATCTGTACCATCTGCCGTACCGGCTGGTGAATAGTCATCGCTAACATCACGTAATTCGATACGGTTCGGTGTTATTTCAACCAGTTTCCAGTCGTCTGTTAGTTCGCCATAAGGATCAGCGTCGCCAAAGTTCAAATAAACCTTGATCTTACCATCACTATTACGGATCACTCTCCATAGTCCCATATAAGAAGGGCCGGTTGGACTTACTGTAACAGATACTAAATGATCGGGTAGGAATTCGAAGGTGCTTCCTGAGAACATTTCTGTTTCATCCACTCCATCATCCTTATACTGAGCAACGATCCACGGACCTTGAGCCATAATGCTTCTGATCTCCATCAGGTCGCCATCGGTATTGGTATCATCACATACACGTTGCAACACCAATTCGTAATCGATCTCTTCGATCTCGAATTTAAGGCGGTCGTGGCGAAGATCGCTCAATGGCCATTCGAAAGTAATCGCAGGTTCATTGCCAAAGCTGAGTGCCATGACCAATCTACCCTGGGCATTGATAGTGATCTCCCAGCTTCCTTCAGAGACCATATCGCCATTCGATAAGGTTACTACACCTTCAGCATGGAATTGGAATTCCCATCCAAGCAAGCGATCTATCTCTTCACCTTGATTCTTCACCTTTTTGATCACCCACACACATTCTTTAAGGATCTCACGAAGTGTATCAGGATCATCATTGATGATATCACAGGCACTTTCCATTATAATTCGGTCGCGATCACCGGAAAATAACTTGATCTTACCTGGACTAATTTCATAGACATACCACTCCAGGGTGAAGTCAACCAGGACATCAAATTCCATCACAAGTTTTACATGGTGATCGGTAACGCGTACGTCCCAATATCCGGTAAGCATATTGCCTTGACGATCTTTTACAACAACTTCATTGTTTTCGTAGAAATTAAAAAGGTACTCGAAGTATTGATCTGTCAAACTTACAGCATCGCGCTCTATCTCTTTAACGAACCAAGGGCACTCTACGAGTAAGGCTCGAAGGCGTTCTTCTGTGAAGTCGTCATCATTATAATCATTATCATCATCCTCATCACACAATTCCTTGGCCATTTCAATAGCTTGAACCATTTCTTCATTGCTTGTCACCAGTACTTCAGTCCCATCGGCTTTAACCAAAGTGATCGGGAAATCAATACTGATCAGGTCATCATCATCCAAACCTGCAAAAAAGCGTCGCAACTGGTAGTCATTCTCAACAGTAACGCTACCTGTTTGTTGTTCATTAAGGTCAAATGTGTATAACGTAATCGGATAGACGAAATCTATACATTCAATGTCATCATCATTTCCTCCTTCAATACATTCTTCAGCAAGATCACGTAGTTGATCGAAGCTTTCGATAACGATCTCTGAGTAATCCGCAATGGTAATGGTAATTGGGAAAAAGATATTTAATTCGTTTACATCATCATCAAATTGATCAAAGATCTCTTCAATAATGTGTAATCCATCTTCATTCTCAATAGTAAGTGTAATTCCGTTTACCGCAACGGTATAAGGAAATTTAATGTCAAAACAGCTAGCGCCGTCAACTATATTGTCAAAAGAACCGTCATTAGATACGGTACCGGCAATAAGTTGACCTGTAGCAGAATTGGCCATAAGGGTCTGTTGTTCCTGATCTGGATCAGGTAGCGGTTCAAATTCTTCCTGACATCCGGTAAAGGTCAGAGCCAGGCCAATCAGAACAGCGTAGATAGATTGTTGCAAAAACTTTTTCATAACGATTTGGACTATTTTTTTTGTTTGTACACGCATATAACAACCAGGAATTAAGAAACCCTACTTTGTCCACACTCTTTTTTCAAATATCTTTGGGGGAAATCCACCATAAGAACCCAATTCCCTATGGATAATGTATGCGAAGAGCAGGTATATAGCGAGCTCTTCAAAACTAATTCTAAAACGGTATTCAATTCCATTTATTATAAGTTTGGGAACGAGGAAAAGGCCTATGATGTTGTCCAGGAAGCTTTTATAAAACTTTGGGAAAACTGTCAGAAAGTAAGTCCGGAAAAAGCTGCAGGTTATGTCTATACCGTAGCTAATAATCTATACCTTAATATTATTAAAGCCGAGAAAGTAAGGCTCAAATACACAGATAAGAAGCCCGGGCAGACCCATGAATCCCCGGAATTCTTGATGGAAGAGAAAGAGTATAAAGAAAAACTTGACCGGGCTCTGAACAGTTTACCCGAAAATCAGCGTATTACCTTCTTATTGAATAGGATAGACGGGAAAAAATACGCAGAAATAGCCGAAATGGAAGGGGTAAGCGTAAAAGC
>JAHHLF010000243.1 GCA_018679315.1 Bacteroidia bacterium
GCATAGCCCTTCGCTTTAACCCCGCCATACTCAATGGAAGTAGTGTCTAGCAGCGGATTGGTGTGGTTCATGTGGATGAAGTGAATCTTTTTACGCTCTTCTTTGGGCAGCAGATCAAAGAGCGCCATGCTTTCTACAATAAAGGGATGTGGGATGTCTTCCATATTTCTACCAGGCAATTCCTTCTCATTAAAGAAGGAGCCATCAAGAAATGCCAGATCCACGTCGGCTATCAGATCGGTAATACGCACATCCCAAACCGCCCATTTATTAATATCAGGGATGAATAACACCTTTTTGTTAGGACCCTCGATATAATAGCCTACGGTTTCTGAATACTCATCTCTGTGTGGCACCAGGAATGGAGTAACTCGAACCTGATTTTTAAATCCAATGGCTGAGTCGGGTTCAATCGTAATTAAATGAACATTCGCCTCAGTTACTAATTGACTCCAAGGCCCGTTATTTTCCAAAAATGCCGACATACGGGGCATGCTATATACTGGAACCCCATTTGCTCCTTTTGCTTCTTTTCCAAAGTACATCAACCCAGTATAATGACCAATGTGAGCGTGTGTAAGAAATACTGCAGAGGGTAAAGTGGCGTAACCAGGCTTAAGTTTCGAAACCATCCTTAGCTGCGCCGTAATGTCTGGAGTGGCTTCAAAAAGAAAGAACTCCTTTCCTTTCGGATCGGTTAGCGCTAGAGACACAACATTTTGGTGAATTTCAGGTAAATTTTCGGGAAGGCAACAACCAGCCTGGCAATCAATATGGGGCCTTCCCCCATCTTGAACAGTTCCCAGGATGAGCAAAGAAACATTTTGGTCGTTGTTGGATTGTTTCTTTTGTTCCGAAGTATGTTTGTTGCCGGAATCGTGGTTACCACAACCCAGGACAAAAAGAACTAAAAATAATGTTATAAAACACCTCATGCAGGAACGTTTACACCTGCATAAAAATAGCTTATTTTAAAATGCTTGTATAGGCCTGGCCATCTTCCAATAATTTGGCGCCTTCAAGTATGGCCACATCATTCTTGAGATAATAATTATACAGGCCTTCCCGATAGAAGTATCGTTTTATGATCTCATCCTCAACGCTCTTTTTCAACTCATTTGAAAAAGTATCCAGGGCGGCTCGTTTGCTGGCATCAATGGCACTGGAGAATGCACTGTATTGTGCCATGACGTCGGTATTAAAGATGCTATTTTCATCCTCCTGGATGGCTTTTTGTAATTTATCTTCAATGGCGAGATCAAAAGTGAAATCACTTTCGAACACATGTGTCTTAAATTGATCGAAATCTGCATCAGAAAATGTAAAATCATCTATACTTTGCAAATCATGGCCATAATAATAGTCTGTGGCAAAGTTGAATACTGCTAGTCCGTCCTGCAAAGCGGAAATAAGATCATTGGTTTGAAGCACAGGTATTTCTACATCGGGCATCACCCCCCCTCCATCTTGAACGGTACGCCCATTGCGCGTAGTAAAATTCTCAAAACTCGTGTTGCGGATAGCATTGCCCTGATCATCCCTGTTCCAATAGTCTAAAGACTGAATACACCTGCCGGAAGCTGTATAGTAACGGGAAATCGTTACTTTGAGCTGTGTGCCATAGGTGAGACGAAGTGGACGTTGCACCAGGCCTTTACCAAAACTTCGGGCCCCCATAATAACAGCCCTATCTAGATCCTGTAAGCTACCGGAAACAATTTCAGAAGCAGAGGCACTTCTGCCATTAACTAAAACAACCAAAGGAATTTTTTCATCAACAGGTTGATTTTTAGTCTTGTATTCTCGATTGAATTTTTTAACCTTGCTTTTAGTAGTGACCACTAATTCTCCTTTAGGTATAAAAAGATTTGTCACATTGATCGCCTCAGATAACAAACCCCCAGGATTATTTCTTAGATCTAAAATCAATTGTTCTGCCCCCTGATCTTTTAAATCTATCATGGCGGCTTTTGTTTGGGCAGAGGCTTTCGCATTGAATTTTGATAAAACAATATAACCTGTTTTTGGATCCACCATTCCATAAAAAGGAACAGCATCGATTTCAATCCCCCCTCTTTTTATTGTTGCGGTTTTAGTCTCACCCTGCCTTAGGAAGGTAATATCTACCTCAGTATTATTTGCGCCCTTCAATAGTTCGCTGGCATCATCTTTAAAATCGGCAATTGTATTATTGCCAATTTTAAGAATTTCATCTCCCGCTTTCAACCCAGCATTGTCGGCAGGATATCCCTTATAGGGCTCTATGATCAACAATTTATCGTCATAAGATCGCACCAAAGCCCCTATTCCTGAATATTCCCCCGCATTATTGATCTTATACGCCTCAACATCCTGTTCATTCAGGAATTTAGTATACGGATCAAGCTCTTCCAGCATGTTCTTTATTGCAGAATCCATGAGTTCGGCAGGATTGGTCTCATCTACATAATTCATATTCAATTCCTTAAATAAGGTTGTGAATATTTCTATCTGTTTTGCAATCTCAAAAAAGTCATTCTTGAAACTGCTTGCTCCGACCAAAACAAAAAGTGCCAGTACGGGAACCAGGACATTTTTACGAATCAGCTTTTTCATCTTTCTCAACAGTTATTAAGTTATTAAAGAGGGAAACCATAGCTTTTTCAACGGTTTCAACGGTAGGTAGGTCATCCCCAATATATAAAATTAAGAACGCATACTTTCCCTCTATGTTGTTAAATATTAAGTGTTTATTTAGCCTATATGCTTCACGAATTATCCGCTTAACCCGATTCCTTCTAACTGCGCTCTTAAATTTTTTCTTCCCCACCAAAACACTTATCTGAGATTTATGGATGCTAGTATCTGATATGGGCAAATAAGAGATTTTTAATGGGTAGGCCGTAATGACCTTTCCATTGTCAAAAACGGACTGAAATAGTTTTTTACTTTTCAATCGCTCATTTTTAGTAAACTTAAAGCACATGACGCTAAAGTACATATTCTCTTGAGGCTGTAGGGTATGACAATTGTCATATTTCACAGACGATAAGGATTTTACCTTGCATATAGAATAAATCACTTCAGGTATGGGAGAGTTAAAAGTAAAAAAGCTTAGTTCTAAGGACGACAAGGTCACTTATATAGACCAATTACTTACGGACATTAAGGCTTTAGACGAAATGCTTGCCAAAGGGATGTTCGAGAAAGATCCCATCCACATCGGCGCGGAACAGGAATTTTGTCTTACAGATGAAAATTGGGAACCGGCAACAAATGCAGATGACTTACTAAAGGAAATTAAGGATTCCCATTTCACTTCGGAATTGACACGTTACAATTTAGAGATCAACCTGGACCCTTTAAAATTAGAGGGCAAGTGTTTTTCAGAGCTACACAAACAACTGAAAACCTTACTTAAAAAGGCAACTGATATTGCAGAAAAACACGATACAAAGATCATTCTTACAGGGATACTACCAACGGTAACTCAGGAACATTTAGGGCCGGATTATATGACGCCGCTAAAGAGATACAAAGTATTGAATGATGCCTTAATTGATATTCGACAAGATGAGATAGAATTACACATTAAAGGGGTAGATGAGGTAAACCTCCACCATGACAACATCATGTACGAGGGGTGCAATACTAGCTTCCAGGCACACCTGCAAATAGATCCTGATGATTTTGCAAATTCGTATAATTGGGCCCAGGCCATTGCTGGCCCCATCCTTTCTATATGTACAAATTCGCCATTGTTGCTAGGGAAGGAATTATGGGAAGAAACACGAATTGCACTTTTTACGCAAAGCATAGATACAAGGGCAAGCACACACATCTTAAATGAGAAAGAATCAAGGGTAAGTTTTGGTAATAATTGGGCACAAGGATCTGTCTCTGACTTTTATAAAGATACAGTCATCAGTTTTAGAAGTTTGCTCACTTCAGAATTTGAGAAAGACAGCATGTCGGAGCTCAAAAAAGGGAATGTACCCAAACTTCGCGCCCTGAATTTGCACAATGGAACCATTTATAAATGGAACAGGCTGTGTTATGGTGTTACTTCTGATAAACCACACGTTCGGATAGAAAACCGCTACATGCCTTCCGGGCCCACTACAAGCGATGAAATTGCGAATATGATGTTGTGGGTGGGCGTTATGATGGGCAGACCCAAGTCATTTGATGACATCCATTTAAAAATGGATTTTAAAGATGCTAAAAGCAATTTTTTTAATGCTGCGCGATATGGGATGGGTGCTCAGTTTCATTGGGATGGAAAATTGATCAGCAGTCAGAACCTACTAATGGATGAGTTCTTGCCAATGGCATTCAGGGGGCTGTACAGAATGGGCGTATCCCCTGAGGACGCGGAAAAATATCTGACAATTATTGAGAAAAGAGTTAAATCCAGGAACGGTTCCAGATGGATGGTGGAGGCAATTCGCAAATTAGTTAAGTCACATAAAACACCTGAAGCACTCAGGATCCTGGTTGCCACAATGCATGCCAGACGAACCAAACATTACGCAGTAGATGCCTGGCAGTTACCACGTGGCAGCGAGTACAAAACCGAGGAATCAAGAAAGAAGGTAGCAGACATTATGACATCTAAAATGTTCACGGCTCAGGAAAGCGATAGTGCCGCACTTGTGGTGAGGATGATGGAGTGGAAAAACATCCATCACGCTCCAATTTTGGACCACTATTCGAACCTATCTGGAATTTTATCATGGTCAGATATAAAAGATGACATAAATTCGCCAGAGAAAATGAAGCAGTCCATTAGTCAGCTCATGAATTCTGATCTGATTACCGTAGGCCCGGATACGCCTAAGGACGAAGCAGAAAAGCTGATGAATGAACACGATATCCACTGTTTGCCTGTTGTGCACCACAAAAAGTTAATTGGCATAGTTACCTCGAATGACTTATAATACATCCCTACTTAATAAGAGTACAGAAAGAATCAAACAAAAAAGATTGATCGGCCATGTAAAGCGGGGCAGCGGAGGCCCTACTTTAATTTTCTTTGGAGGTATTCACGGAAATGAACCCTCTGGCGTTTCTGCTTTAACCGAAGTTTTCAAGACCTTAGAATCACGTAAAGATGAATTTGAGTTAAACGGTGAGATATTTGGATTAAGCGGGAATCTTCCGGCACTTAAGAAGAGTGTTAGATTTGTTGATCGTGACCTGAACAGGTTGTGGACCCCGACAGAACTGGACAGGATCTTTGATAGTGAGGAAGGTGATTTGAAGAACGAAGAAAATGAAGCAAAAGAGATTTACCACCTGTTGCGTGAGATATTATTAAATAGCGCACCCCCTTTTTATTTCATAGATTATCACACTACATCTGCAGACACCATACCATTTATTACCATAAACGATGCTTTGATAAACAGGAAATTCGCCAGGTTATTTCCGGCACCTGTCATCTTGGGAATTGAGGAATATTTGGAAGGCCCTTTATTGAGTTTTATAAATACTAAAGGATACGTGGCAGTGGGTTTTGAGTCCGGCAAACATTCAGATGCGGCCAGCATAGTTAATAGTGAGGCTATGACATGGCTATGTCTGAAGGAGGCTGGGTTTTTAAAGGAGGCCCCAATGGATCTATTAGAGGAGAAACGAAAGATTTTGGAAAATGCGACAAAGGGGAACACACATTTCTACGAGATCACTTTTCGCGAAGCCATAACCGACAAAGACAACTTCAAAATGCACCCCGGATTTGAAAACTTTGGCAGGATAAAAAAAGGGGTACCCTTGGGGGTTCTTAATGGGGAACAAAAAGAGACATCAAAAGACACCTTGATTTTTATGCCTTTGTACCAAAGGCAAGGAGAAGAAGGCTATTTTTTTATCAGGAGAATTGGAAATTGGGCACTTCGCCTCTCTGCCGGGATAAGAAAATTAAATGTACATAAATGGATAACTCTCCTCCCTGGCGTACATGAATCCAAACAGGGAAATTTTGGCATATTAGTAGATCTTCGAGTGGCCAGATTCTTCTCAAAGGCCCTCTTTCATTTACTGGGATATAGAAGTAAGAAAGTAGACAAGAACCACCTGGTCATCTACAACCGGGAATTAATGGCTAATAGTGAAATGTACAAAGATTGTACCTGGTATAAATAAGAGCTACTATTGCTGATCTACCAGCCAATAATTGTTTTGAGGATCCACATCAGCCATTAGCTGAGAGGGATCTATTACTATGGCCCGAATAGCTTCGAATGGCCTGGATATGGTAAATTCATAGGCGGGATATGCCCATGACCAATCAGGTAGTACATTTCTATTAATTTGAGGGTATGGATTTGGCTTTTCCCCTCGCATCATACGCAAAGGCATATAAAATGACTCGCGGCTACCATCCTGATAAACTACCAAAAGATCAATAGGCATCGGCATTAGCCCCTTTCGCTCCAATATGATCTTTGTATATCCCTCCTGTTCTGAAACTGAAGAAACACTATAATCAATAGTGTTTGTGGTTTGTGTCCAGTCTGTCAAGTACCAATCTAAATGCATTCCGGAAATTTTTTCTGCAGTGCGTTTAAAATCGTTAGGCGTGGGATGGGTAAACTTGAAATCCTCGTAATATTTCTTAATGGTAGCCATGAGGTTGTCCTGCCCCATGATATAGCCCAATTGCGCAAGGAAAACAGCTCCTTTACTGTAGGCGGCAGCAGAATAGGCACGGTTGTTATCATACCGATCCGAGTGGGTGGATTGAGGCTGCTCATTTTCTGAAATTACATTTCCGAAATAGCTTTCATAGGACCCCCTGAATGGGTAATCGTTATTCTGTTGCATTACTTTGTTCATACATAAACTTGAGATAAAGGAAGCAAAACCTTCATCCATCCACGGGTGTTTGGACTCGTTGTTTGCCAAGACACCATAAAACCAACTATGCGCTAATTCATGAACCATTACCCCCACTAAACTCTCAAAGGTCCTTTTCCCTGTTACCAAAGTACTCATGGGGTACTCCATTCCTCCATCACCTCCATGCACAACGGAAAATTGCTTATAAGGATACGGCCCTATATTGGCATTGAAAAATTCCATAGCCTCAGCCGTTTTAGGCTGTAAATTCTTCCAGTTTTCTATGATCTCAGGATCATTCTTATAAAAGAAATGCAAATCGGGCCCATTCTCCATACTAAGTGTATCATGCAAATAGTCTGAATCTGCCCCCCACATAAAATCATGTACTTTGGGTGCAATGAAATGCCATGTAAGCGTTTCTCCTTGTTTTCGTAGATCCTTCTTGGATAGCTCAGCATATCCATGTCCGATTTCCTCAGGATTCTGAAGATATCCCGTACCCCCGATCGCATAGTCTTTGTCAATGGTAATTTTTACATCGAAATTACCCCATACGCCATGGAATTCCCGGGCAATATAAGGATAGTCATGCCATCCTTCATGATCATATTCGGCCATTTTGGGATACCATTGACTCATCGACAACGCCACCCCTTCTTTGCTATTTCTTCCTGAACGCCTGATCTGCAAGGGTACCTGGCCTTCAAATTTCATGGTAAGAACTGTTGATGTACCCGGAAGCAAAGGTTTAGCCAGTTGCACGACCATTATTGTCCCCTCTGGTGTAAACTCAATCGCGCTACCATCCTGATCCATAGCAGTAGCCCTTAGGTAGCCGATCTCATTATCTTTGAGATCGGCAATTCTGCTTTTCCCCCCTACATACATACGACTGTCCGGATCTTCTATATGCTGCAAGCGCACATCCATTTCGCTGTTAGGCTGGAAGGCATTGAAGTACATATGATAAAAAAGCCGATCTAAGGTATCAGGGGAATTATTTTTATAGGTGAGCTTCTGAGTGCCTGTAAATTGATAGGATTCAACATCCATATCTACATCCATGACATAGTCTGCCTGTTGCTGCCAGTACTCAGGCTGACTAAAACCTGCTAAAGGAATAAGCAGTATTAAAAGAGATTTGAGGTTTTTCACTTGGATACTGTTTTATTTAAATACGGAGCCGCCCTTTAGCAACGCCATCTGCCATGATCAATGCATTATATGCATTTACCATTCTGCCAGATCTTGATATCTCACTAAAACTCTTGGCCTTACTTGGGTCGCCATTAAGGATTACGCTGGTCTTTGAACTTAAACCGGATTGCATTAGTATCTTTTTTACTTGTGGGGCCGACAGTTTGGGATAATAGGACATGATCAAAGCAGCGACACCGGATACTGCAGGTGCGGCCATCGAAGTCCCACCTTGAGATTTATAGGAATTGCCTGGTATGGTTGAATAAATACCCGACCCTGGTGCGAATACATCTACGTTCTTCTGGCCAAAGTTAGAAAAGGAAGAGATCATCTCAGCCCCATAATTTTGAGTGAGCGACCCAACAACAATAACATTATCTGAGATTTCAGTATCGGGGGAATTATTATAATCATTTGGATATTGAGTATTCTCCGAAGCATCGATATCTATGCCGTCATTACCAGCAGCGTGTACAATTAGCACATCCTTCGTTGCCGCGTATTTAATAGCGTCATGCACCCATTCTGAATTTAGCGAAAACGACTTTCCAAAACTGCAGTTAATTATTCGTGCACCATTATCCACGGCGTATCTGATCCCCAGGGCAATGTCTTTATCATACTCATCCCCATTGGGGACCGCTCGTATACTCATGATCTGAGCGTTATTAGCCACTCCTTTTACGCCCACACCATTATTGCGCTCGGCAGCAATGATTCCGGCAACATGCGTGCCGTGGTTTTCATCCGGAAACCTGCTTTGTGGATTTCCATCACCATAGCCAAGATCCATCAGATCGTAAGGGTTATCTCCTACTGCATCGCGACCGCTGAAGTTGACATTTAGATTGTAATTCAATTGATCTGAAAAATGCTTTATTCCATCTTTTACTTCCTCCAGCAGATCAGGAATAGAATCAGAGAAATTAAACATCTGAAGCAATACGGCTATATTTTGCTGAAGGCCGGGATCTTCGGTTTTAATGGCCGAAACCTCTTTTTTAGTATAATCAGATTTACCCAAATGCCTGCTTACCGCTTCATGGGATTGGGTGACCGCTTGAAGGATCTGCTCGTATTGCGCTTTGTTTTGACTTGCCTCTGTATAATCTGCTTCCAATTTAGCTCTGGCCTTGGCTTGTAAAGCCGCATCTCCGAGTTTTAAACTGAGGATACGGGCCATTTCCAGTTGTTCATTATAGGACTCTCCAAGAAAGTTATAGCCGTGAATGTCATCAACAAAGCCGTTATTATCATCATCAACTCCATTACCAGGCCTTTCATCTGCATTCGTCCATAAAACACCATCCAGATCCTCGTGTGTTAAGTCAATTCCAGAATCGAGAACGGCAACAACGACCTTCTTGCCCCTCCTTGTTCCAATAATTTCTGAATACGCCCTATCGACGCTCATGCCTGGAATAGTATCAGAGATAAGGTCTGCATGAGACCAGGTTTGTTCCTGGGTCTCTGTCAGATCAGAAATTTTTAAGGGTATTGAATCTATATTTTCAACAGGAGTACTGACTAGGGTAGTGCCGCCACAGCTAGCAATAAGTAGTAGTCCAATGGCATAAAAAGACCTTGGGAGGGAGAGGGAAATTTTCATAAAAAGATATATTAAAAGTAGTGTATAGGGCACAAAAATAATCATATTCCCGTGAATGATACTGTTAAGGTTTCCTCAAGAATAAAGCCAATTATTGGAATACCTCATTAAAGGAATATGTATTTGCGAGTCTGACGCCCTTTTCTGTGTGTTGCAAGGTGCAGATTTCATGATGGGCATCATGCTCTAAAAACAATAGGTAGTCATTGTCTGCAGCCTCATTCAGAAAGGAGGCCTTTTCTTCTAATGTTAGTAAAGGACGCGTATCATAACCCATGACATAAGGAAGAGGTATATGACCTGTAGTCGGGATAAGATCTGCCATAAAAACGAGGGTTTTACCCTTATAAGAAATATGCGGGAGCATCTGTTTCTCTGTATGGCCGTCGACGAACAAGATCTCAAATCCCAACGCTTCGGATACCAATTTCTTTGATTCAACAGGGGCGATAAATTGCAATTGACCACTTTCTTCCATGGGGAGTAAATTCTCTTTTAAAAAGGAAGCCTTCTCCCGTGCATTTGGATGAATAGCCCAATCCCAATGCGCCTGATTACTCCAGAAGACAGCATTTTTGAAAGCAGGTTCATAACCCGTCTTGTCCTTGTTCCATTTTACGCAACCTCCACAATGATCAAAATGCAAATGTGTCATAAAAACATCTGTAATGTCGTCTGAATGAAAACCGTATTTTTCAAGGGACTTATGCAAGCTGTGATCGCCCCAGAGATGGTAGTAGCTGAAGAATTTTTCTGATTGTTTGTTTCCCAAACCAGAATCTATGAGGATCAACTTGTCACCATCTTCAATGAGTAAACATCTCATGGCCATATCGATCAGATTGTTTGCATCTGCCGGGTTTGTCCGCGACCAAAGGGTTTTAGGAACTACGCCAAACATAGCACCCCCATCTAACTTAAAATTACCGGTTTCTATGGGATATATTTTCACGGGTTTTAGGTTTACTTTATTTCTGAAGGAGCGCACGCAATTCCAGCCCAAAATAGATCATGGCCCGTATTTCATTTACGCCCAAGAGGCGCTCTTTTTTTAGGATCATTATGGCATTTCCGTTCGATTCTACATGGTAGAAAGGATGACTTTCCAAAAAGAGAATTAACTCATCAGTAAAAATTAAAAGTACAGCTTCACGATCTTGGCCGCTCAAATGAAAACGACGGTTAAAGTAATCATGATTCGGGATTATGACCTCTCTAAACCCGGCACCGGTGTACAAGAAACTTAATAAGCCCTCCCTGTCTAAGGTAAAAATTGGAAGTGAACGTTCTAACGTAATGTACATCAAAGTAGATTTGATAACTTCTTTTGCAATAAATTCTCCCTCAGTAAACTCAACATCCAGCACCTTACACACTTCATGCTCATCCTGCAGGGTGTTATAGAAGTATCTAATTTCCCTACTTCTGAAGAATACAAAACCTGAAAGAAAATCAACCTCTATGTTTTTGTTGGCTCGATAAGACCAGTGATAATCAGCTGCCGTATTTTCCAGATCAGACTGCCGTTTAGTAAAATAACGCTCAATAGGCTTTAAGGGATCAAAAGGCAGGATCTTCCTTACGGCAAAAGGGTGAACCGAGACTGCATCATGCTTATCTAATCCAATAATTTCAATGCTCCCTCCTTTTTTGGTAAAGGTGTCTGTATAGTTTTGCAAGCCCTC
Source organism: Bacteroidia bacterium (assembly GCA_018679315.1). Classification (GTDB taxonomy): domain Bacteria; phylum Bacteroidota; class Bacteroidia; order Flavobacteriales; family Flavobacteriaceae; genus HDS-28. The sequence continues at coordinate 11,320 of JAHHLF010000243.1, forward strand.
CATTACGGTGTGATCGACAAAATTCACCATAGAAAAATCCAAGACTACAGTTTCACTTTCAGGCACAGCATCCAGCTTGTTTTTAAGCTTATAGAAATTGACAAAACTGCTAAAATACTTTACGCTGATATAGTAATTGCCCTCATCTGCCTCCTTAAACATAAGGATGTTGGGCTTAAAGAGATTTCCTATAAATAGGCCGATATTTTTGTTGATGATAATGTGGATGATGAAAGTGACAAGAATTCCCACACTTATTCCGGTAATCAGATTGGTGAAAATGGTGGTAAAGAAAGTGATCAGGAAAATAGCAAATTGTTCCTTGCCGATACCCGCAATTCTTCTGAATAATTCCGGACTCGCCAGCTTATAGCCGGTATACACCAAAATCGCCGCCAGGGCTGCAAGTGGGATACGCCTTAGCTGCTCCTGGAACAATAAAACCAGGGCCAGTAGGATCAAGCCGTGGAAAAAGTTCGCTGAACGATCGGTGGCTCCATTATTTACATTGACAGAACTTCGCGCAATTACCGTAACTACATTGAGCCCTCCCAGGAATCCACTTATTATAGAAGCAAGACCAAGTGCTTTAAGATCTTTATTGACATTTGATCTCCGATTTTCAGGATCAAGCTTATCTAAGGCCTTAATACTGAGCAGAGATTCGATGCTTGCAATAAACGTAATAGCAAAAACAGCCACAACAAATTCTTGTGTAAATGCTTTGCTGAAATCGGGGAATGCTAAATTGGTTAGCACGTTGTCTGGAATATTTACGAGGTACTTTTCAGAGAGCGGATAAGGAATGGTAAGCCAAGAACACACGTAGCTGAACCCTACTGTAAGGATTAGTATCCACATGGGCGCAGGGATCAAGTGAAAATATGGATTTCGGATTTTAGAATAAAATACCATGATCAAAAGACTAATGACACCAACAGCTGCAGCTGCCCAGATAGCCGAATCCATGCTTTTGGTCACATCCCACATTCCGGCTGGGATTTGAGCTAGAAGTGAAACGATACTCCCCTTTGCATCGGCATTGCCGATCATGATATGAAATTGTTTAGACAAAATGCCAACACCAATAGCTGCCAGCATACCCTGAATAGCTGAAGCCGGAAAGAAATCGGAAAGCCGACCAAGTTTTAAGAAACCCAGAATAAGCATTAAAGCGCCTGAAACGACAATGGCTGCGAGTGTAAATAAATAGCCCTGGTACATATCTCCTGCCCCCAAGGCCGTAATGGCTCCGAGCAAAACAATGACAAGTCCGTTTCCGGGGCCGGTGATAGTCACATGCGAACCCCCTAATAAGGATACCACAATCCCCCCAACTACAGCAGCGATGATCCCTGAAATTGGAGGCGCCTCACTTGCTAATGCTAACCCCAAGCCCAGTGGAAGCGCTATTAATGATACCACAAAACCAGAAAAGATATTCTTGGGTATCGACTTTAAAAATGCAGTAGAAGTCTTGCTCACGACTTGTTCCTAATTATTAATACATCCGTTGGGAGATCGCTAAGTATATATTCAATATCATGAGGGAATATGCGGTCTAGCACACCTGATTTCCTTGGTGCATTCATAACAAGAAGATCGGCTCTTACAACTTCTGCATAATGACCAATGGAGTAACCCCTTTTGCCAAAAATGCTCTGTGTTTTTATAGATAAGCCAGCAGTAAGCTCTTCTGGCATTTCCTCCAGAATATGCTGAACCCTGGATTCCTCCCTGGCCTTTAACTTTTCTTTCCTCAAGGTTGCACGCCTAAGTGAGCTGTCATCTTCGACGGTTACCTGAACTTCCTGCTGTCTGATCTCTTCGACAATGGTGACTTGCTTAGCGCCTAATACCGATGCCATATACAAGGCACGGTGAATTGCGACCGGGGTATCAGGATCATCGAGCCCGTTAACGACAACATGTTGACAGGGCACCCGGACAGCCGCCGGTTTAACAAGGAGAAGTACGGAACAAGCTACTTTCCTGGTAAGTTTACGCGCAATGGAACCTACATAGAAGGTGAACACATTTTCATGCTGCATGGCTCCGAGAACCAACAGGTCTACGTTAAAGGAATGGCTGGCTTCTAAAATGGTTTCGACAGGATCTCCTGTCTCCCAATGCACCTCAAAGTCCAGGTCTTCGTACTCAATTCTATCAAGGATGCCATTTATTTTATGGCCTTTGTCTGCCGTTTTTTCTCCGACATGTAATAAAATTAACTTGGATTTAAAGAAATGCGCGAGCCTGGAGGTTTCCATGATATTGATCTCCAGTGTAGGCGAGAAGGCAAATCCAAACAACATGGATCTAAATGGCTGTTGTACCAAATCAAAAATGAGTTTGGCCGAATATACCATTTAATAATAGGATGGATAGGGAATATGTATTTAGACATTTCTAAAAATGATTTATTTTCAATTATATTTCGGATTGGTTTGCCAAAGACGAGCCATTTGAAAGCTTGAAATAAGTGGGATCAAGAAATAAACAATAATCAATGCTAGAACTTGCCGGGATAATTATACTTGGAATTTGTGCACAATGGCTTGCATGGAGGCTCAAACTACCTGCCATTTTACCCCTCATTCTGATTGGATTGCTGGTAGGCCCGATCGCTACGTTGTATACAGAAGACGGCTCAAAACTAATTGAACCGATATGGAATGGCAAGAGTGGACTTTTTCCGGGAGACGGACTCTATTATTTTGTTTCCCTGGCGATTAGCATTATTCTTTTTGAAGGCGGACTCACATTAAAAAGATCTGAGATAAGATCTGTCGGACCTGTTATCACTAAGCTGATCACCCTTGGTACGCTAGTTACCTTCATCGGTGGCGGACTCGCAGCAAAAGCTATTTTTGGACTTAGTTGGCAGCTGTCATTTTTATTTTCGGCCCTGATCATTGTGACCGGACCGACTGTGATCACGCCAATCCTCAGAAATATTCCACTTAAAAAAGATATTTCCGCTGTTCTTAAATGGGAGGGGATATTAATAGATCCGATCGGTGCCCTTGTAGCTGTATTGGTATTCAATTTTATCAGTGTCGGAGGGGGACAGGCCTATACGACTACAGCATTAATGGAATTTGGAAAGATCCTACTATTTGGCTTCACTTTCGGCTTCACCTTTGCCCATGGCTTGGCATACGTTATTAAACGAAATCTAATACCCCACTACCTCCTGAATGTGGTAATACTTTCCGTAGTCCTACTGGTTTTCGTTGTATCAGACATTTTTGCACATGAATCAGGATTACTGGCTGTTGTCGTGATGGGAATGGTCATGGGGAATATGAACCTGCCTAATATCAAGGAGCTACTTTATTTTAAAGAATCATTGAGCGTGCTATTGATCTCCATTTTATTTATCCTCCTTGCAGCAAACATCAACGTAGAGGATATGCTATTGATGTATACCTGGAAAACTGCCCTTCTTTTCCTCGCTGTAGTGTTTCTGATAAGGCCCATTGGCGTATTTCTTAGCGCGAGGCAATCTGGCCTAAAGGTCAATGAAAAACTTTTTATTAGTTGGGTAGGACCCCGGGGAATTGTCGCGGCGGGGATAGCCTCTCTTTTTGGTTCTAAATTGTTATCGCAGGGAGAACCAGGCGCCGAATATATTACACCCCTGGTATTTATGATCGTTTTGGGAACGGTACTATTGAATGCTACGACTGCCCGGCTTTTTGCCAAACTTGCCAAGGTATATCTGACAAACTCAGACGGCATATTAATAATCGGCGCATCAAAATCCGCGCAACTCATAGGGGATTATTTAAGAAAAAATGATCGCCATGTAGTCCTGATAGACAACAATGAACGCAATATTGAAAACGCCAAAGAACTAGGGGTTGAAGCCATGGTAGCTAATATCTTTTCGGATACGCTAACAGACAATATTGAACTGAATGATGTGGGCTTTCTGTTCGCCATGACTGGAAATGATGAGATCAATACCTATGCTATTGAGAAATTTAAAAATGTATTTGGCGAGAATGGTTCCTTTCGATTGATCAATGAAATTGAAAGGAATGATCCTATGAAGATTTCAAAGGAAAGCCTTTTTTCAAAGAATTTGGATTTTGTCACTTTGAATGAGATCACCAGGCGTTTTCCGTCGGTTTTTGAATTGGACATTAAGAATGAGGAACATTATAAGAAACTGATGAAGATGATTGAGGCGGATCAAAATGTAGCACCGATATTTATAAAAGATGAGAATGGTCAACTCACCGTATTATCCCTTGGTAACGGTCAAGTTGCTGAATTAAAGGAAGCAAAAAAAATAGTTTGTATTGGAAAAATGCCGGATGTTGATGTGCTTGCCGAGGCGCGGAAAGAAAATTAATCGTTTAGTTTAAGAACAGCCATAAAAGCCTGTTGGGGAATCTCAACATTACCTACCTGTCTCATTCTTTTCTTTCCTTTCTTTTGCTTTTCCAGCAGCTTTCGTTTCCTGGTGATATCGCCCCCATAACACTTTGCAGTTACATCTTTTCTTAGAGCTTTAATGGTCTCTCTTGAAATGATCTTTGAACCAATAGCTGCCTGGATTGGGATATCGAACTGCTGACGGGGAATAAGCTCTTTAAGTTTTTCACACATCCTTTTACCTATGTGATGCGCATTATCAAAGTGCACCAAAGCAGATAATGCATCAACTGGCTGGGCATTCAGGAGGATATCTACACGAACCAATTTCGATACACGCATACCAATAGGCGCATAATCAAAAGAGGCATAGCCTTTTGAAACAGTCTTTAATCGGTCGTAAAAATCAAAAACTATTTCGGCAAGCGGCATGTCAAAATTCAGCTCAACACGCTCAGTTGTTAGATATGTCTGATTGGTGATCTGTCCGCGTTTATCAATACACAACGACATGACATTCCCCACAAAATCGGATTTTGTAATAATTGTAGCCTTTATATAAGGTTCTTCAACCCTGCTTATTGTGGAAGGCTCAGGTAAGTCAGAAGGATTATTAACGATAATAGGGACGTCCGGATTTTTGGTAGAATAGGCAAAGTAGCTCACATTGGGAACTGTAGTAATTACGGTCATCCCAAATTCACGCTCTAATCGTTCCTGGACGATCTCCATGTGCAACATGCCCAAAAACCCACATCGAAATCCAAATCCCAGAGCGGCACTGCTTTCAGGGGTGAACACCAGAGAAGCGTCATTGAGTTGAAGCTTTTCCATGGAAGAGCGCAATTCCTCAAAATCTTCTGTATCAACGGGATAGATCCCGGCAAAGACCATGGGCTTAACGTCTTCAAAACCTTCAATTGCATCAGGAGTGGGATTTTTGGCATCGGTTACGGTGTCCCCCACCTTAACTTCCCTCGCATCCTTAATACCAGTGATAAGATAGCCTACATCCCCGGTGTTAATTTTTGGTCGAGGTTCTTTATTTAGCTTGAGCGTACCTACTTCATCTGCAAAATAATCCTTGCCTGTCGCAAGGAATTTTATCTTTTGCCCTTTGGTAATACTGCCATTAAAGACTCGGAAATAAGTCTCAACGCCCCGAAAGGAATTGTATACCGAGTCGAATACCAATGCCTGAAGCGGGGCCTCCGGATCACCGTCCGGCGAAGGGACCTTGTCGATTATTGCTTTAAGGATATTAGCTATACCAACCCCTTCTTTTGCACTGGCATGGATCACCTCATCCGGATCACAACCTAAGAGATCTACAATATCATCTGTGACCTCATCCGGTTTAGCACTGGGTAGATCTACCTTATTTAATACGGGGATGATCTCCAGGTCATTTTCCAATGCCAAATACAGATTAGAAATAGTTTGAGCCTGGATACTCTGAGCGGCATCAACAACTAGTAAAGCGCCTTCGCAAGCAGCAATAGATCGGGATACTTCATAGGAAAAATCCACATGACCGGGGGTGTCAATTAGATTGAGCACATACTCCTCACCATCCAATTCATAATTCATTTGAATGGCATGACTTTTAATGGTAATACCCCGCTCCCTTTCCAGGTCCATGTCATCGAGTAATTGCGCCTTCTTCTCACGCTCGGTTACTGATCCCGTAAAATCCAACAGACGATCTGCCAGGGTGCTTTTACCATGGTCAATATGGGCTATAATACAGAAGTTGCGAATGTGCTTCATGGGGCTTTATCAGCTGTTGCCTGCAGGGCTGCAAAGATACGGTTTCACCGGCTTATTCCTGCCATTCGGCAATAAACAAATTGGTGTCTCGCGTGCCTCCGTTATTTCTGTTGCTTGAAAATGCCAGGTATTTCCCATCATTCGAGAAGACTGGAAAGGCATCAAATGTCTTCCCATGAGTTACACGTTCCAGGTTTTTCCCATCTATATCGATTAGATAAAGATTGAAGGGAAAGCCACGTTCAGCCTCAAAATTGCTCGAGAATAAGATCTTTTCTCCGGATGGATGGAAAAATGGGCTCCAATTCGCATTCCCCAGAAAAGTTAACTGTTTCAGATCACTGCCATCTGCATTGCAAATGAACAGCTCCATTTCCGTAGGCTGAACCAGCCCTTGTGCCAGGAGGTCTTTATACTCCTTAATAGCTTCCTCAGTTGTTGGCCTGGAAGCTCTAAAAATAATCTTTGTCCCATCAGGGGAGAAAAAAGCACCACCGTCATAGCCGAGTTCGTCGGTGATCTGCTTTACATCAGATCCATCCAGATTCATGGTATATAATTCCAGATCACCACTGCGCATGGAGGTGAAAACTATCTTGTCGCCTGTTGGAGAAACGGTCGCCTCGGCATCATAGCCCGGTTCATCGGTTAGTTGTGCTGTAATATTACCTTCCAGATCGGCGACGAAAATGTCGAAGGAATCATAAACCGGCCAAACGTATTTTCCATTTTTTCTCAGTGGAACTTCAGGGCATTCTTCATTCACAAGATGGGTTGAGCCATAGACGAAATGTTCATTGTCAGGCAAAAAATAAGCACAGGTAGTACGCCCTTTCCCTGTACTGATCATAGGAGGAATAGTATCCTTGAAGATATCGCCTACATTCATAAGGTACATCTGATCACACTCCATGCCCCAATTCTCATTATTCGATTGAAAGACCATTTTGGAATCATCAAAACTCCAGTAGGCCTCAGCATTGTCGCCTCCAAAAGTGATCTGCTTAATAGATTTAAAATATTTTTCTTCCGGATATATCAACGTGTCTGATCCGGCCATGAGTGTTGTTTCTTCAGAAATGTCTGCTTTTTTAGTTTCATTGGCTTGTTTACATGAAAAACCAAGAACAAAAACAAATATCCATAGGTACTTTTTCATAAGAAGAGTATTTTTGCGCAAAAGTAGTTGCAAAGATGAAGAATAGCTTAATTATTACCGCATTAATCGTATTAATTTTTTCATGTAAGAAAGAAGCTCCTATTGTCGTAAGCCTGGAAGATGATGTCAGGTTATTGGCGAGTGATTCGCTAAAAGGCAGAGGGACGGGCACGCAAGGCGAATTAGATGCTGCCAACTATATAAAAAGCCGCATGGAAAGCCTCAAATTATCACCGGCTGGTGAGGATGGCGCGTATTTTCAATCGTTCACATTTGCCCAGGAAAGGGACCCGCATAAAGAAATAGAGTATGTAGGCGCTACAGATAGCACCACAACGGGGACCAATGTGCTGGGATACATTGATAACCAGGCTGAGAATACCATCATTATCGGAGCACATTTTGACCACCTGGGAATGGGTGGCCAGGGGTCACTCCACAGAGGAGAGCCGGCAATTCACAATGGCGCCGATGATAATGCCAGTGGCGTCGCCGTAATGCTGAAACTTGCAAAAATGCTGGAGAACACCCACACATCGAACAATTATTTGTTCATGGCCTTTTCGGGCGAGGAACTTGGGCTTCTGGGTTCAAATTACTTCGCAAAAAACCCAACAGTTTCATTAGATAAAGTGAACTATATGCTGAATATGGATATGGTGGGAAGGCTGCGTGCAGACAGCACCTTATCTGTTAGCGGCACGGGTACTTCAAACCTGTGGAATCAGGCTTTAAATGCGAATAACACTTCTTTTAAACTTGTACTCAAGGAATCTGGAGTTGGACCTTCAGATCACACTTCTTTTTATTTACAGGATATTCCTGTTCTCCATTTCTTTACCGGGCAACATGAAGACTATCACAAGCCGGGAGACGATTATGATAAACTGAATTACGAAGGAATGACCAAAATCTCAGACTATATCTATTCTGTAATAGGCGATCTTGACCAATCCGAAAAACTCAACTTCAAAAAGACCAAAAACGAAAGCGAAGAAGTTCCGCGCTTTAAAGTAGGCTTAGGAGTTATTCCTGATTATTTATATGACGGAAAGGGCATGCGGATCGACGGGATTAGCGAGGATAAACCCGCTCAAAAGGCAGGCTTGCAGAAAGGAGATATCGTGATTCAGCTAGGCGATAGCCTGGTTACAGACATGATGAGTTATATGCGCGCGCTCTCTTCGTTTGAAGAAGGCCAAAGCACAGAAGTAGTCGTTACACGCGATGGCGAGGATATCAAAGTCAAGATCACTTTCTGATTTTTCGTAATTTTAGAGGTTCAAAACGATACGATTTGCCTAAGATCGGTAACATACAACTACCTGATTTTCCACTCCTACTTGCGCCGATGGAAGATGTAAGTGATCCTCCGTTCAGAGCGCTATGCAAGGAACAGGGAGCAGATGTAGTCTATACAGAATTTATTTCTTCAGAAGGCCTGATCCGGGATGCGGCCAAAAGTGTCATGAAGCTGGATATTTACGAAAAAGAACGCCCGGTGGGGATTCAGATCTTTGGAGCGAACCTGGATTCAATGTTACAATCGGTTGAGATCGTAGAGAGAACAAAACCGGATATTATCGACATCAATTTTGGTTGCCCGGTAAAAAAGGTGGTCAGCAAAGGCGCTGGTGCGGGTATCCTCAAGGATATTGATAAAATGGTAAGCCTGACTCAAGCCATGGTAAAGCGGACTAATTTACCGATTACCGTGAAGACGCGATTGGGATGGGATCACAATACGATACGCATTGTCGAAGTTGCCGAGCGATTGCAGGATGTAGGATGCCAGGCCATTGCCATACATGGGCGCACACGCGCTCAGATGTACAAAGGATCTGCAGATTGGGCTCCCATTGCAGAAGTAAAGAATAATTCCCGCATGCATATCCCGGTATTTGGCAATGGAGATGTTGATTCGCCTCAAGCAGCGCAAAAAATGCGGGATGAATATGGATTAGACGGCGCAATGATTGGCAGGGCAAGTATTGGGAACCCCTGGTTTTTTAATGAGGTAAAGCACCATTTGAAAACAGGAGAACTACTAGATGCACCAAGCCTGTTGGAACGCGTTAACGCTGCCCGGAGACACCTGCAAATGGCCATTGATTGGAAAGGGGAAAAACTAGGCGTTTTTGAAACCCGTCGGCATTATTCAAATTACTTCAGAGGCATACCTCATTTTAAAGAATACCGGATGAAAATGGTCACAAGTGATGACGCAAAAGATGTTTTTGCTGCCTTTGATGAAGTAGCTGAGAAGTTCGCGGATCACGTGTTTGTGAGCCCTTAGTAGGCGAGTATTTTCTTAGTAACCCTATTGCTTGCAATTCTTGAGGCAATGATTCCGAGTACAACGATCGTGAGCAGCACGATTAGCACATTTACTAGCCGAAACTCAACCGGATAAGCCAAACTAGGCGTGATCTTTAGCCAGCCGAACTGAATTTGTGTCCAAACCAGGATACTCGCCAACAAGATTCCAAGTAGCCCCCCAAGACTGGTGACAAGTACTCCTTGCAGAAAATAGACCCTGCGAATTTCTTTTATGGTCGACCCAAGGCTGTACAAGGTTCTGGAATTCTTTTGCTTGTCGAGGATCATCATAATAATGGCCCCGACTACATTAAATAGGGCGATAATGAGAACCAGCGTAAAGATAAGATAGGTAGCCAGGTTTTCCGTGTTGAGCATACGGTATAAAGTGCTGTTTAATTCCTGGCGATTTTTCAATTGAACAGCACTTCCTAAAATGCTGGCAATTTTGGCTTTCATAGCTAGTAAGTCCGTTTCCGGGGCTAGCTTAAAATTAATCCCGCTAACGGTCGTACTATCTTTTTCCAACAAAGCCTGCACCAGGTCGAGCTCGGCAAAAACATAGGATTTATCCAGTGTCTCTTCCACGACAAAGACACCGCTTAACACGAGCGGAAATTCATTATAGGGCTTTGCATTTAATCCTCCTCTGCCAAGGGAACCCTCCCCTGGTTTTGGCGCAAGCACGACGAGGGGATTCTTAAAATCATTAAGAGTTAAGCCAAGTAAATTTGCTACCCCAATCCCGGCGACTGCTAATTGTGAGTCTACCTCCCATTTACCCCAATAGATGGTACTGTCAATACCTGTGGCTTTAGGATACATCTCATCTACACCTTTGATTACAGCGACATGGCTTTTTTGCTCGTGAGAAAGGTAAACACGCTCTTCTAACTCCGGAGCGAAAGAAGTGATGTCTGTAAGCTTTAATAACTGGGAGCGATGCTCCTCCGTAAACGAGAAAAATTTTCCGCTTTGAGGCACAGCTTTAAGATCAGGATCAAAGGATTCACTAAAAGAAAGGCTGAAAGTTCTCAGGCCCGTAAAAGCAGAGAGGACGATCAACAATGCAGCCGCGCCTATGACGATAACAAGAAAGGTTATGAAATTGATAATATTTATCGCATTCTGGCTGCTTCTGGAGCGCACGTACCTTTTTGCGATATAGAAAGGAAAATTCAAATTCAGGTTTTTTTACGTTTCGGGAGCAGGTCTGGGTTGTCTATTGGATTTTCGCCCTTCTTCAAGGAATTATCGATCTTTTCTATATAGTCTAGTGAATCGTCGTGAAAAAATGCGAGTTCCGGTACACGCCTGAGTTGATCTTTTGTGCGTTTGGCAAGTTCATTACGTATAAAAGGCAAGTTGTTCGTTATCCCTTCCATTATAACAGCAACCTTTGATTGTGGGAAGATGCTGACATATACTTTAGCGATTGAGAGGTCTGTGGTGACGGAAACTTTAGATACAGAGATGATGGTTCCCTTAAAACCACCATCAGTTGCAGCCCGTTGTAATATCTCGACCAGATCTTTTTGTATGACTCCAGCAATCTTCTTTTGTCGTTGCGTTTCCATTGCCACAAAATTACGTCAAATAATGCGTATTTTTGAGGCTTTATTAAGCGGAAAGAAGTGGATAAGATAGAGCACATTGGGATTGCGGTAAAAGA
>JAHHLF010000355.1 GCA_018679315.1 Bacteroidia bacterium
GCACATGCTACAGGGTAAAGACCCTGACATTTATTGTCAGGGTTTTTTTGTTTTAACTCATTGACAAACTTCCAGTATCTTGACCCTTCATGTGAAAGGCTACAAATGCGTAAATTACAACCGTCTGAACAGCAAATAGCGACCGACATCCTTCTTAGTGCTTTTACCGATATCCCGCTGGATAATTCTATCAACTTTGTGGTAAAACAAGATGCCCGAAAAGCATCGCGTTTGCGATTTCTAATGCACTACCTGGTAAATACTACTTTCATGAAAGGAGAGGTCATCGTAAATGACAACAATACAGCATGCCTTCTGGTCCTCTTCCCTACTCTTCTGACAACGAAACAGAGATTACGGCAGTTTTGGTGGGATCTAAAACTGGTAAATACAACAATTGGTTGGGACCGTGTCCTCAAAATCCTATCCAGGCAAAACGCTCTTCGTAAGTATCATCCAAAAGAACCTCATATCCACCCGCTCATCCTGGGGGTTGTTAAGGCAAGACAGGGCAAAGGAATAGGTATACGGTTGATAAGGGAAGTACTGCAAGCCTACTCAGATAATAAGCTGCCTGTCGTCATTGAAACAACCACTAATGAGAACATCAGATTGTATCAAAAATTTGGATTCCGTATCCTGAAGCAGACAGAAGAATTAGGTTATCCATTGACCTATTTGCAATTGGAGAGCTTGAGCTGATACCCATAGAGTTTTACTCAAAAACCTAGCTGTAAAAACCATAATTTACCACTAAGCCTCTTGTTTTTTATCGATATAACCCCAGTATTTCAGGCAAATGGAAGACTTCCTCATTTCATTTCACAGAGGATATTTGTCCTCATCGGGATGGAGACCTCAACAACGAAAAAAGGGGTAGTTAACAGACTTCTTTTATAAGGAGGGGACATTCTACAGTTAATTAGATGTAAACCCAAATCTTATGAAAAGAAGAACTACATATTCGTTGTTCGTATACGGCTTCTGTACTTTTTGCGTGCTATGGTCCCTGTACATTCTGATCTTTATTGTTTAGTAATGCTGTCTTCCATGACGAAAACAGCCTTCTTTCAAAAAAGAATGTACGATACGAAATTGTAACCAGACAAATCAATAATTGGGTCGCCCCCTAAGGCATAAAAAACCCCCTGACGATAAATGTCAGGGGGTTTTCCCGTTTTTGGTTAGTAAGGATTATTCTTCCTTATCAACACTATGAACAAGCTCATATAGAATACTATAGTTAAAACCATCCGGATTGATCTCACCCATCTTTGATTGCGCAACTACTGCTTCGAAATCTGCACCATACTCTGCATTGGGCTGATAGCTGAGATAATTCATCGCATCTTTCATACTACTAAAACCGTCAACGGTTGCAACAGAAAAGCGTGCATTATTACCCCTTGGATAGATGACAGACATGGTTGCCCATGAACTCATACCTAAATTACCGGCTTCTATGTTCTTCTTATGCATGGGCATCCACAATGCTTTATTTTCTTCAATAAAGGCCCCGCGGTTATCGGGCATGGCATAATTCACTATGACATATTTAGAATTCCCAGGCACGACAGCCTCTATCTGGAACCAATAATCCATAAAGGTCGGGGCGAATGACTGCGTTTCCACATCAGCCGGGTTTGCACCCATAGCTGCTACATTCTCATCGGACCAGATCGCCTCCTGATCAATACTTTCCAAACTGGCAAACCGATTTACAAAAGCGTAGTTGGGCCCGTCCATGCTGGTAACGCCGATCTTTCTCCATAGTGACCAATGCTCCATCAGACCTTTGTCTATTGCCGCTTTGGCAACCTTGGCCCAATACTTGGTTTCTTTTTCAACGAATTCGGCTTGTTTGTCTAGTGGTACCTGACGATATTGCACATACTGAACAGCCTGACCAAAGGTGACTGTAAAGCAAAGCAGGGCAGCCACCATAATGATTATATTTCTCATAATGATTGGTATTAAAGAATTAATATTGATTGTTTTCTATTCCGTTGGGGGAAAGTCAAACCTTATTTAATTCTCGCCTGCGCCATTACTTCTCGCTGAAAAGACTTGTCGTTTTGAAGAATTGTATAAAACTCCTGGATATAAGTGCGTACTCGTTTAAATTCATTAGGGTGGACAAAGCTGCTTTCAAGGGCATCTACTGTGGCCAATACCTCATCTTTATTGGCAATAAACTCCTGGCGTACCTCCTCATAAGTAGCTGCATCACGTTTAAAGCCCCTGAACATTCTATCGGTAACACTTTCTATGCTCAGTTTTTGATCCCCTATCTGGGAAACCACTGCATAGCTGGCGTCTACAAGCCCCGACATGTCAAAGTCATAGGGTACGGGTAAAGAGACTTTGTTGACAAAGAGTATTTTTTCATTGTGCTGATAAGCAGAAGAATAATCTGTATTTCCGATCATGAACTGGAAGTAGTCATTCTGGATGGAAGTTTTGTGATCTTGCTGTAAGGGGTGAACCTTTCGCTTATAGACATTTCCATCATGACGCTCCGCTACTTTGTCTATATCTTCAATTACGAAGCCTTGCAGTGAGTGCTCCCTGATCTTCTTACCTCGCTGCTCTGCCATTTGAATGTTAAGATGACGGGATTTAAGGTGGTAGGGGGATAGCAGCTCATAAATGCGGTATGCCAGTAATTCACATAATACTTTATCATCACCTTGTTTTTGCAACAGACAAGGCAGCACCATTTTTAATTCCTTATTCCCCTCAAAAATAGTTCCTGCTGCTACACTCTTCTTGATCTTTACTTTTACGGGTGGAAAATAACAGTTCTTACGTCTATAGTTCCCTCTTGCGCGTAATCGAACCGCAATGGAATCCCAAGTGCCATCTTCCTTCTGATACCCCATATAATTATTGAGATAAGTAGAATCATTGGTTTTATTCTTCATCTCTTTATTGGAGAAGGATAATTTAATGTTAAGGGGTTCCGTGGAAGCAAATAAAGGTGTAACCTCTATATCTGTACCCGCCTCTGTCTGGCCTACTAATAAGCCGCTGGAAAAGATAAAAAGTATGAGGGGGAAGCTGAGTAATAATTGTTTTTTCACAATAATGTCTGTAGCTTTATAGACCTGAAGATACAAAAATTCCTTCAGAAACAAAACCAGCAACCATCAAGCAATACTTTGGCATAGTAAATCACAGGACGTTTATCGTCATCGCAATATCTATTGTGGTAACCTTCATAACCTTTGCCTTAAATATTTCGTATCGAATTGACCTCACTTTATTAAGTATAGCTATCGTATTTCCGTTGGTTTTTACCATTCGTGGGTCTTTCAGAAGAAGGGAAAAGGCACTTGAGCACCTGAGTAAGTTCAGGAGTGCGTTGAAGACGGTACATTACTATATTATGATCAACCGGGAGCTGTCTGATGAAAGTAAGGACGAGATGACCCAGATCATTTATGAGATCAGTGATAAGACGATGGAGCATTTAAAAAGCAACAATGAATCAACCGAAGATCTGGATGACATCATTAACAATGTTCAGCGTTTTATGCAGTTGCGTTCCCAGGATATCAATAAGAAACTAAGCGATCGTGTATTCCGGTTTATGAAAGACTTACATGAATCTATTGAAAACCTGCATGCCATTAATATTCACAGAACCCCGATAAGCCTTAAAGCATATTGCAAGTTATTTATTTACATATTTCCATTGATATATGCCCCAAGTATTATTGATATAATCGGACTGAACCACAGTCCCCTGATCGCATATTTCATTGTGCTGCTTACGGAATTCATCCTGATCTCCCTGTACAATATTCAGGACCAGCTCGAATATCCTTTCGATGATGTTGGCTTGGATGATATTAATCTCGATAATTTCAAGATCAACCGCTAATAAGTTTGTTTTGGTAGTAGTATCTTCTAAAGCGTTTCGTACAGTTCAGCGATACGCTTCTCTTTAACAGGCTGTCTGTTTTTAAGGGCGAACTTAGTGTGATAGGTGTGTCCTTCAAGGAATTTGATCTGAATATTATTCCACTCTTTTTTGTTGCCCAACAATCCTCGTAATTTCAATTCCTTAAATAATTGGTCGCTGATCTTATAAAAGTCCCTTCTACCGAGATAATCCAGATCGGCATCACATATGATCTTCTCTAATTTGGTCTTAGGAGATTGGGGGATCTTTGTCGCCCATATAAGGCCTTTTACTACATCGATATCTCTTTGTGAGAAACCAAATTTCCCCATTAATTCCTGAGCGATCTCCTGACCCTTGACTTCGTGGTTTCGATAGGTCTCAGTAAAGCCTATATCGTGTAACAAGGCACCAATTCTTAGTAGTTTGGCATCCCTGGGTTTTATCTTCTCGCGGCGTATGTAGTCATTGCACACTTTTAACACATCATGTGTATGGTGTAGTGCGTGGTAATATAATTTATTAGGCAAATTGGTCTCA
>JAHHLF010000244.1 GCA_018679315.1 Bacteroidia bacterium
ATGCAGACCTGGATGCCCTGGAAAGGCCGGAACGCGCTATTCCAAGTGGACTGATCCAAAAAAAGGAGGCCCTGATCTTCGGCCTGGCCTGGTTATTCCTCGGGATTGTTCTTGCCTATTTCGTGAATCTGGCATCTGTGATCATTGCAACGCTGCTTGCTTCCTTCATTTTGATATATGATGCCTGGGCAAAGAGATCTTCCTTTACGGGTGCCCTTACAATGGGTGTTTGTCGGGGATTGAACCTTCTCTTAGGGATCAGTATTTTAGGCGGACTGGTCCATTGGCAACTAGCCGGAATACCTCTGCTATATATATTTGCCATTACCTTGATCAGTCAGGGTGAAGTCCATGGCGGGAATAAACGAAATTTACTGTTCGCAGGGCTATTATACGTAAGTGTCATTCTAATCGTTTTGTATGTAGTGAATGCACAGGAAAGCTTGAATGGGATCTCGATTGGCGCCTTGGCAGTTTTTGCCCTTGCCATATTGATACCCTGGTACAAGGCATACCGCTCTGCAGCACCGAATCTGATTAAAAAAGCAGTAGTTGCCGGAGTCTTATCCATCATATTACTTGATGTGATCTTTGCCGTTAGTTTTGGCCATATCTCATATGCTTTCTTCGTACTTTTGCTCCTGCCAATTTCCATAGGACTTGGCAGTCTGTTTAAAGTGACGTAAAACAGCATGCAATTTAAACCAATAGCACAATCTTTTTCTGTAGCCTATGCGTATAAGCTCCATTTCACCAGGCAGCTGTTCGCCAAGGAGAATCCGCTATTGCATTCAATATTAGAAGCATCAGACAACCAATCCCCGGTTAAATTCATTGTCGTGATCGATGAGGGGGTTCATAAACACCATCCGGACTTACGGGAACAGATATCAGCTTATGCGCAGGAACATGCCGAGCGTATGTCGCTTAGGGATCAAATACTTGTTCCCGGAGGGGAAAAAGCCAAGAATACAGATCAGTGGGTTAACAAGATCCTCGACAGCATTAATACGAATAAAATATGCCGCCACTCGTTTGTACTGGTCATTGGAGGTGGAGCGGTAATTGACATGGCAGGTTATGCAGCTACTATTGCACACAGGGGAGTCCGACTCATACGTATACCTACAACGGTGCTCTCTCAAAATGATGCTGCAGTAGGGGTGAAGAATGGTATAAATGAATATGACAAGAAGAATTTTATAGGCACATTTAATCCGCCTTTCGCCATAATAAATGATGTGGAATTCCTTTCCACTCTGGAAGATCGCGATTGGAGGGCAGGTATTGCTGAGGCGATAAAAGTAGCCTTGCTTAAAGATGCCGATTTCTTTAGTTGGATAGAAGAGAACACCGATGCGCTTAACGCAAGGGACGAGAATGCCATGCAGCACTTAATATACAAATGTGCCGAACTGCATATGCAACATATCGCAAAGGGAGGCGATCCTTTTGAACTGGGATCTTCCAGGCCATTAGACTTCGGACATTGGTCGGCCCATAAGCTTGAACAAATGACTAAACATGCTATCCGCCACGGAGAAGCCGTAGCAATGGGCATCGCATTGGATGTAGTCTATGCTAAACGCATGGGGATACTATCACCAGGAGATTCCCGCAGCATCATAGAATTAATGACCCAACTGGGCTTTGATCTCAACTTACCACTTAAATCTCAGGAAGAAGTATCTGTATTGCTCGAAGGGTTACAGGAGTTTAGGGAACATTTAGGGGGTGAGCTTACCATCACCTTGATCTCTGAAATAGGGAAGGCCATTGATGTGCATGAAATTGATAGCGATGAGATGATAGAGGCCATCAACAGGCAGAGGGGTAAAGATAATCAAAGCGTCGCCTGACCTATGTGGGTAGACCAACAATATCATCTAAGCTATTGTACCAATATTCATCCCGGAAACGATTGGGTAGAAACCCTGGCCCATCTAAAAGAAAATTTACCGATAATAAAAGCGCGACTCAGCCCTGAAAATCCTTTTGGAATAGGGTTGCGACTATCTAATAAAGCCAGTGTAGAGTTAAGTGCGCAGCGGCTAGCCGAATTTAAAGAATGGCTGCAAACAGAAGGACTCTACGTCTTCACCATTAACGGATTCCCTTATGGAAATTTCCACGGAGAGAAAGTAAAGGAACAGGTACATCATCCGGATTGGACCAGCAAAGAACGACTCGAATACACCCAACGTTTGGCGGTTCAATTGGCCGAGTTGCTGGCGGAGAAACAGGAGGGTGGTATCTCTACATCGCCAATTGGATATAGGCATTTATATAAGGGTGAAAATAGGAAAGAGGCTCTAGCCATGGGAAGCACACACTTGGCAAGTCTAGCGGTTTTCCTTCATCATTTAGAAAAAGAAACAGGAAAACTTATCCATATAGATATTGAACCTGAACCAGATGGCCTGTTGGAGAATTCAGAAGAATTTCTGGCGTTTTACGGCGACTATCTGAAACCTGCTGCGGAAAATGAATTTGGTAAAACCCTGGATATGCCGGCTTCTGAAGCAGAAGAATTGCTTAAGCGATACATTACGCTCTGTTATGATGTGTGCCATTTTTCACTGGCCTATGAGCAACCGGATGCGGTTTTCTCTAAAATAGAAAAAGCAGGAATACGAATCGGTAAGATCCAGATCAGCGCTGCATTAAAAGCGCATAGCGGGGGCAGTGATGACCAAGAGATCTGGGAGGCGCTATCAAAATTTGATGAACCGGTTTATTTGCACCAGGTTACCGAATCCAGGTATGGGCAGGTATTCACCTATTCGGACTTGCCTGAGCTCTTAAAGATCCAACCCCGGTTTACAGAATTAAGAGCGCATTTTCATGTACCCATTTTCCTGGATACCTTTGGGGTATTGCAATCTACACAAGAAGATATCATACAAGTACTGGACTACCTAAAGCGTAATCCTGTTTCGACCCACCTGGAAGTGGAAACCTATACCTGGGATGTATTACCAGCTCATTTAAAGGAACCCATGGCCGATTCAATTTCCCGGGAATTGGAATGGGTGCTTCAAAAATTAGGGGCAGATGAATAGAACGGCTGTGATCAATGTAGTAGGGCTTACCCATAGATTGATCGGTGAGCACACACCTTTCATCAAATCCATGATGGAAGCCGGTAGCTGGACAAAGATCACCCCGGTATTTCCGGCAGTAACTTGCTCCGCACAATCGACATATTTAACAGGTAAATGGCCCAAAGACCATGGTATTGTAGGGAATGGTTGGTATTTCAAGGAAGAGCACGAAGTTAAATTCTGGCGCCAGTCAAACTCCCTGGTGCAGGCAGATAAAATTTGGGAAACATGTAAAGAAGAAGACCCTCATTTCAGCTGCGCTAATTTATTCTGGTGGTACAATATGTACTCATCAGTAGATTACAGTGTTACGCCCAGGCCCAACTATCTCGCAGACGGAAGAAAGATACCGGACATTTATACCCATCCGGCCGAACTGAGGGACAGCCTTCAAGAAGAGCTTGGTCAGTTCCCCTTATTTAGTTTTTGGGGACCCAGGACGAACATAAAGTCTTCGCAATGGATTGCCAAAGCCGCCTATAGAACCGATGAAATATACAGTCCGACATTGAGCCTGGTTTATATTCCGCACCTGGACTATGCTCTTCAAAAATACGGTCTGGATTTTTCCAGGATCGGGAAGGATCTAATGGAAGTAGATGCACTTGTAAAAGATCTGGTAAGCTTCTATCGGAAGCGAAACGTGCAGGTTATGCTACTCTCTGAATACGGAATTACCGATGTAAGCAGGCCTGTTCATATCAATAGGGCATTGCGTGAAAAGGGGCTTCTCTCTGTCAGGACGGAACGCGGTTTAGAACTTTTAGATGCAGGGGCAAGCAAGGCCTTTGCTGTAGCTGATCATCAGATTGCACACATTTACATAAAAGATAGATCAGAGGTAGAGGATATTAGGTCTATATTAAAAGCTATACCCGGCGTAGAAAAAGTGTATGAGAAATCAGATGCCAGCCTCCAGCTCGATCATGAGCGGAGCGGAGATCTGATCGCAGTTGCCGATGCTTCTTCCTGGTTCACTTATTACTATTGGCAGGATGATAAGAAAGCACCGGATTTTGCACGCTGCGTAGATATACATCGCAAACCAGGATATGATCCGGTTGAATTATTTACCAATCCCAAAGATCCTTTCGTTTCCTTAAAAGTTATCTGGAAATTGATCCGTAAGAAACTGGGATTTCGCACGCTGATGAATGTTATACCTTTGCAAGCAGATCTCGTAAAGGGATCACATGGCAGGATCCCGGAAGATACAGAAGATCATCCTATGCTTATTTTAGATGCTGCTTCCGACCTGTTTGAAGAATCGATCCCGGCTGTACGTGTTCATGAAATGATCAAACAACAACTCACTAAAAAACCAGGCAGATGAAAAAATTCAGTAAGATCCTCGCAATCCTATTTGCCCTTTTATTTATATGGGCAGCTTTTGTGCAACACAATGATCCCGATGCACTGCTTTGGTATGCAATTTATGGGGTGGCAGCTGCGGCCTGCCTCTTGTTCTACTTTGATCGGTTTCATCCTGCCCTGGGAATAATATTAGCCATTCTTTACCTGATCGAGACCGTATTGGTATGGCCTGAATCCTTTGAGGGTTTTACGATCGGTGAAGGCGATATAGTGAATATAGAAAGAGGACGCGAAGCTTTTGGTTTATTAATATGCGGACTCTTTATGATCTTTCTAAGCTGGCGAAGAATTATAGGGAAGGAATCATAGTTCCAGGTCAAACGTCTTTCGGAGCAGGTCCAGGTCCGGATTCTTACTTTTCAGCTTTTCGTATCGCTCCTCTGGAGTATAGGCATATTTCTTAGCCGCTTGTTCATTAACTACCAGTTCCAGGCTGATCTCTGTATTTTTCAGTTTTTTTCGAAGAAAACGCA
>JAHHLF010000089.1 GCA_018679315.1 Bacteroidia bacterium
CCACATCCCTGGTCACCATTAATTCCCCAATACTAAATAGATCTTCAGGGATAGCCGGGATAATAAATCTTCGGGTAATATAGACCGATATCAAGGCAGGTGTGGCAAATACGAATGCGGTTCGGAAGTCGACCAGTCCTCTTCGTATATTCTTAAAAGCGCCGATCAAGGCGGTAACACCAACTATAAAAAGGGAATATGCCGTGGAAATTACCGGATTAAGTCCAATTAAGTAAACCAATACAGGTACCGTAAGGATGGAACCGCCGCCACCAACTAAGCCAAGCACAATGCCAATTGCCAGTGCTCCTACGTACCCAAAAATCTCAGATAATTCCAAAAAGGCAGGTGTTTATGCCTGCAAAGGTACGATACTAAAATCCTGTCCGGAGTAACCCGAGTTACATTAAAAATATGTCGAGGCTATATCCGCTTATCCAGTCTTTGTACAAAAACATCAAATCTCAGCATGAGCTCATAAGAGCCACTATAGAACTCAATAGACTGCAACTTAAAATATTCCCAAGCATAGATCAGGCCTAAGACCATAGCTCTTAGGTCCGGATACCTGCAAAGAATACTTTCCTGGTATTTCCCAAATTTTAATCCTTAGCAAGTGAAATTTTTAATATGTAAGAAGTTCTGTGATAAACTGTCGGTAATTATTCCTTCATTGTGCGCATGTAATTCACGATCAACCAGCGATCTTCATCATCAGGCATTTTCTTGGTATATTCAGGCATATCATCACGACCAAAAGTGGTCTTATAAAATAATTCCCCATCGGTCTGGGCCTGATATTCCGCAGAGGAAAAGTCGCCCAGATCGCCAGTCATTTCATCGGCCTTTGGTCCATCTCCGTAGCCTTCTTTACCATGGCAGGATTTACAGTGCTTGTTATATAAAGCTTTACCAATAGCCAGATCAACAGATGGATCAGTGGGGTTTGGCATATTGACATACTCCTGTGGAACTACCCATTCGTCTTGCACCGGAGACTTGAACGCATAAAAAATGAGCGACGCCAGGCCTAGCACTATTATAATATTTGAAGGTTTCATATTGAGGTTTTAATGTTTAGCAATTTTGAATAAAATACGAATTAAATATAATATTGTCCCCCAGGTTCCCACTACCAGCAAACCAGTGAACAAAAGAATAAAAATGGGCGTTTTGCCTCTGGGGCCCCATAAAGTACGTTCATCATAGGTTGATTCATCTATTATCGGAACTCCGATTGGTGCATCCAGAGTGGCTTTTAAGGTACCATAATCGTCACTGTCTTCCAGGACCGTTTCAATGGTCAGCCTACTGTCTACCCCCGGTATTCCTTCAGGTATAGCTACAAGGATTGTGCCAGTATCATCCGTGAGATTAATCTCATCACTGAGTACTAAAGGAGCAAACAAGCGCTGTACCTGCACTTTTACATTTTGCTCCGAAATAAGGCTGTCTGTGACAGCATCTTTAAGCACTGCCTCGATATAATAAACACTGTCACGGGTGATCAAATATGCCTTAAGGGCTGCATCTTTGAATTGGACAGTTCTGGATGCCCTTCGCAAGGAATCGGTACCCATGAAACTAACACCTAAGGAATAGGTATGTAGAGAATCGGCCTTAAGAGCATTTAAATCAAGTGCAAATACACCTTCTCCTTTCTGATCTGTGGTCAGCTTCCCCAGCTCAATTTCTTCACCGTCAATTTCATTAATGACAAGAAGCTCTACTCCTGAAATAGCTACAGTTTGCTTATTGATCCGCGCCGATGCCTTTATATCGAGGTAAGATCTGGCATCCATTTGCTTTATATAGTCGGCCTTCAGCCGAACCCGGTGTTTTTCCTGAGATTGCCCTGCAAGGGAAGGCATGCCCGCAAAGAACAGGGCCATCGCTAGAGTACTTATAATGTGTCGCCTTAGAATCATACCTCTGCAGTTTTTAATTTGTCATCCTTCTGTTCGTCTGCAGTGCGTTGAATTGGAATTACCGGAAGATGCCGGACCAGAAAAGTAATGATGAGAAGTGCCATCGCCAGGGTGGCACCGGTTATTAACCATTCGTGCAGACTTGGAAAATACGTGCGCCACGATTCCGGCACCCCTTGTATTGGCAAAAAAGGATGTAAAAGTGTTGGTGTAACAATTATATAACGTTTCCACCAGGATCCCAATACAACGAGTAAGCTCAAAACAAACATGGTCTTTGGCTTTCTTCCAGCCTTAAATAACAGGATCAGCGCAGGAATTATCAACCCCACAATAGTCACAAGCCAAAAAGGGAATGCATAGTCACCTGAGAATAAGGTTTCCAGGTGTATAGATTCTGCTTTCTTTGAAGTGAAGGCGGGGATCAGGTATTCATTGATATTAAAATAGATGTATATAAAACAGGCTAAAGCCAGGAATTTGCCCATTTTGTCAAAATGATATTCCGTAATATAATGCTCAAGCCGTTTTACCTTTCTTACAACATAGATAACTGCAACAAGAGACCCTACTCCTGCCACAAAGGCTCCTGAAATAAAGTAAGGAGCAAAATTGGTGCTATCCCAGCCAACTCGATACGTAGTAGAAAACAACCATGCATCTACAGTTTGGAGCAAGAGTCCTACCGGGATTATCAAAATACAGATGATATGGATAGCGCGTGATTGCAGCTTTTTTTGAATAGTACTTCCTGACCAATTTAATGACAGGCGACCATATATTTTACTCAATTTTGGCTTCGTTTTTTTAAAGTGATTTTTGAGGATTGCCAGGTCAGGTAATAAGGGGAAATACAAGAGCAACAAACTAATGACAATATAAGTGGGAATAATAATTACGTCCCATGTAATAGGTGATTGCAATCGTGCATGAACAAAAAGATTTAAGAGCCGGTCAGGCCTTGCCATATCTATCATGATCGTAATTCCAGCCATGATAATCGACGCAACAGCTATAATTTCAGCAATTCGAACAAAGGGTGTACGCCATGAATTCTTGGTCAGCCGAAGAATGGCTACCGTTACGGAGCCTACAAAACTTGTAGCTACAAAAAATACAAAGTTGGAAATGTAAATTCCCCACAAAGCATAATCGCGCATATTAGTCACCTGCTGGCCTTGTATCAACTGATCGATATAGGCTATGATACCAGCAACAATTACTGCGACCAATAGGACCGTCCATATTTTACCGCGCAGGCTAAATTTTTTAGGCCCGAGATCTTTTACCAGAGTTTCTATAGCTGCCATTATTCTTCAGGTGATTCTACAGATTGAAATTCATTGTAAAATTCCAACCCCTCTTCAAATTCAACTAGCCTGTCTGTTGGAGGCAGGTAGTATACGTTAGGTTCAGTTCCCAGGCCTTCCATCATTCTATAACCGGACTTATCCTTCAAAAGCTGGCTAAAGCGCAACGTCTCTTCTCCATTAGTCACAGTGTCTTCATATTTATCTCCAAAATAGAATACCCCATTAGGACAGGCCGTTACACAATGAGGCAGTTCATTTTTGACGATCTGGTGAGGACAAAAATCACATTTGTCTACCGTGCCTATTTGACTTGGCATTCCACCGTGTTCCGGAGAAGGATGGTGGTTGATCATATCCATATTCAGTGTGAATTCCTGCTTGGGTTCACTCCAGTTAAATACTCGGGTAGAATATGGGCAGGCAGCCATACAAAAGCGACAACCTATGCATCGATCGTTATCTATAAGAACCAGGCCATCTCGTCTTTTAAAAGTGGCGTCTACAGGACAAACGGTAACACAGGCCGGCTTATCGCAGTGCATGCACATACTGGGTAACCAGTAAGGTGCAGTATCCTTGGTTTCCTGCATCTCATAGACTTTCAGCCAGGCATTTTCCCCGGTTATATAGTGATGCTTATTGCAGGATTGTTGGCATTTCAGTGCATTCTTACATTTTGCCAGGTCTACCACCATGACAAACTTTCGGTTAGGCATTCCTTCTCTCACATTATAAGCTACCTCATCAGTATGCGCGGAGGGCATGGCCTGAACCTCAGTGGAATCTATTTGAATCAAAGTGCCATCGGTAGTCATTAATTCTACCATATCTCCTGAACCTTCCGAACTATTGGCATTTATTTTGGAAGCCACCTTTACAAGCCCGAGACTGCCCAGGGCGGTCAACAGAGTAGCTTTGACCCCTTTGTTTAGAAATATACGTCTCGACTTATGGCTATTATTCTTCATGTTTTAAACTCGTCGGCGATCTATTTTTTCATGCCCAACCAGTGTAGCAGGGATGTATTCGACATCTTTTTATCAACCACTTTGGCTTTGTTCAGGCTACTTTTCTTTACCCGAACAGTAGTACCGTCTGGTTTTAACAAGGTTTCGTAGAGATCTTCTCTCTCTTCTGTTTTATGCTCTTTCTGCCGACTATGGCCAAGGAAGGGAATCAATAATGAACTCCCTAGCAATGGCAATATCTTCCTTCGGGGAACTCCTTTCTGTTTGTCTTGTGACTCTGCCATTTAAATACAATATTGCTGGTTCTGTAAAATGCTCAGAAATTATAGAGCCTCGTAATAGTAAATCCTATGAGGAAATCGCCTTCAAAGAAATCATTGTCATTGAACATATAATTCTTTTGTGGTACGATCCCATTATAATTGGACATATAAATCTGAAATGCGTGTGCTGAGGTTGCAAATTCAAAACCAATGCTTAGGCCTGGATGCGGATTGTCTTGTAAAAATTCTGTAATGGGTTGGCTGTAATCAAACATTACTGCGGTTTGGGAACTAATCTTGTATCTGCCTCCAAATGCAATGGCCACCATATCATTACGCATGGTATTTTCCACGACATTATAATGCGAAATACTTGGTGCGAGCTGCAAGGATAAATTAGGATTAAAACGCCTGGCAATAATCAGTTGATGGAAATTAGAATACCTGTCTTCCAAATGACGGAAGTTTTCTTTAGGGCGCGCATCTACTGTAAAATTGCCATAATAGGCCACACTAACAGGAATTTTATCTGAACGGGTTTGTTTGAGAACACCAAGTTTCAAATTAAAATCCTGAAGACGATCAAACTTAGTGGTGCCAAATCCAACAGTTATTCTTTCATGTATAGCATAGGACACCCCAATTCGAATATTAGACGGTGCCCAGAAACCTACTAGATCATTGGTCCCTCCATTTATTAAACCAAATCTGTGGCTAATTACGGCCTCTAATGTATTTTTATTGAATAACACGTTAGTGGGGTTATCAATAATAAAAGAGCTCTCAAAAGCCGGGCGGGAGGGTTTGTCTTCAATTGTGTCTTTCTCAATTTCCTGCGCTATAACCAGCAACGGTAATAGGGAAACTGCTATAAGTAATTGTATTGCGTATTTCATGTTTCTAGTGTTGATGGTTAATTGTCTTTTGCTCCTTGATCAATCCAGTTTTTCACCAAATTGATTTTAGAATCGGGCCATTTTGAACCAGGAGGCATTAAGGATACCCCATCAATTCCTAAAAGAGACTTGTATAAAATACTTGCTTCAGCATCGCCGGGTACAACGTATCCGTTTAAAAGATCTTCGTAGGAAACATTATCACGTAAATCAGGTGGCTCATCTCCCTTATGACATCCAACACATTGGCTCCATAACGGTATGATATCTCCCTGGTATGATACTTCAATTATATCATCGTTATCATCAATTGATTCCAATTCCTCGGGAAATGCATCATAATAACAGGAGTTCATACCCAGGAATAAACCTAAAATGAATGAAACTTGAACGAATTTTTTCATAATTCATGTATTAAAGTAAAAGTGCAGAAAAAACATCTGCACTTTTACAAAATAGCCTTTAGTTTTCTATTGTCATGGTTAAGAAATTAGTTTGGCCGTGAGCAATAGCTGCGTTATTAAAAATTGCCAATCCGAATGGAATACTTTCTCCAATCGTAAATACCGCATCGGTAGGATCACCTGAATTGAGTTTTCGTCTGATTTCCAATTGCCAACCTGTTCCAATGTGTTGAGCCCTGACTTGTGTATCAGATCTAAAATCATTTCCCGCACCTCCCGGATTAATAGTTATACTAGGGAAGCGCTTCAAGCCAAATCCTTCAGAATAAGCAACAGGGTCGTCATTAGGATTTATCGTCGATCCATCATCTAAAGTTAAAGTACCATCAACAGCAACTCCCGTTACCGATTGAGCCGCTCCTGTTGCCAGTTCATCAAGCGTGATCCAATAATATTTTTCTGCATCTTTTTTAACCCATTTAGGGCCGAAGAGTCCTGTAACAGGGTCTGTAAATATGGGTTTATCGTCATACATCTTAATGCCATCATCCCCTTTTCTACCATTGGCAGCAGCTGTACTCTGATCTTTATCAATAGCGTCATATATGTATCCATCATCGACAGATTGGGATAATACATTTCTATCGCGTTTCCAATGCCACAGATCTGCCAATTCACCAAGATTTTTCATATAGTGCCTAGTGGTTTTTTGACCGGGTTGTGGATCGGATAAATTAGCATGACAAGTAATAGTACATGTACTTCCTTGAAAGCCTTCTGGATAATTGCCGGATGCATCTGCAATCGGGAACATCATGGCAAACTTATCCTCGTAGTATTTATCATTTTTATAATTGGCATATTTATTATGTTGATGCCATGTCTGTGAATCGGGCTTAAAATACCAGGATTCGCGGTCCTGACTATCAGAATCGTCCTCCCATTCAAGTAATAGGTATAAATATTCACCATCGTGGCCCCCTCTCAAAGAGAAATTATACGCTTCTCCAGTAAAAGGATCAAACAGATCCGTAGGTTCCAGAGAAGTATCTGTTCCACTGTTAATTGAATTCAAGGTAATAACACGATCCCCAGCTGGTGAAACCGTAGCTGTATTCACAAGGGGTCTGGTTTCTTTCCAAATTTCATCTATTACACCATCAAAGACTGGTGCAGATTCAAATTTTGCCACCAATAAAGTGTCTGAGCTTACCCCCACTTCGGGATCAGACTCAATAATAGTTGTCAAAGGAGTATCATCATGCGTACAGTAAACTAATAACAAAGATGAAAGTGCCACCAGTACTGTTGTTCTTATTGCT
>JAHHLF010000117.1 GCA_018679315.1 Bacteroidia bacterium
GCACAGTATGGGCGGATTTCTTTGGAATGAAGTTTGCAGCGATAACTTGAAAAAATTGAAAAGATGAAAAAGTTTTATGCCTTGCTCCTGGGGTTGCTATTAATTGTGTCATGCAGCAAAAGCGATGATGATCCCGGAGGGCTCAACCCCAATGCCGATGTTACGGTACAAGATTTTATGTGGAAAGCCATGAATCTATGGTATTTCTGGCAGTCCGATGTACCCAATCTGGCCGATGATCGTTTCTCAACAGACCAGGATTACAATAATTTCCTTGCAGGGACCTCTGATCCGTCTGATTTTTTCTTCGATCGGCTCCTTTTTACCGAAGACCGATTTAGTTTTTTAAATTCAGACTATACAGAATTAACCCAAAACCTTTCTGGTATTTCAAGAAGTAACGGACTGGAATTTGGGCTGTTCTTGTTTCAGGATAGCGACGACCTTTTTGGCTACGTCCGCTACATTATTCCCAATTCAGATGCCTCTACAAAAGATATTTCCCGTGGAGAGCTCTTTACTGGCGTAGACGGGCAAACTTTAAATATTGATAATTACAGAGATCTTCTTTTTGGAGAAAATGCGACCTATACCTTAAATATGGCTGATATAGCCAACGGGGTGATCTCTTCCAATGGCAAATCAGTTGAATTGACCAAAGAAGAAGGTCTATCAGAAAATCCCGTATTTATTGCTAATACCTTAGATGTAAATGGCCAAAAAGTGGGGTATCTCATGTATAATGGTTTTACCAACGAATATGACGAGGACCTTAATGCGGCCTTTGGAACCTTTAAATCAGAGGGGGTTACTGACCTCGTGCTTGACCTTCGATACAATGGAGGGGGTTCTGTGAACACGTCCAGATTGCTCGCCAGTATGATCTATGGGACGAATACCAATCAACTTTATATCAAGCAGCGATGGAATGAAAAGTTGCTCGATGTCTTTGATCCGGAGGACCTGAAAGATTACTTCGCCTCTTCAACAAGTGCGGGTAGTACAATAAACACCTTGAATTTAAGTCGGGTTTATATGCTGGTTACAAACTCTTCAGCTTCAGCTAGCGAGCTGGTTATCAATGGTTTAAACCCGTATATGGAGGTAATCCTTATTGGAGAGACAACCAGGGGAAAGAATGAGTTTTCTTTGACTATGGTAGACGATCCGGGACGCGACGGTGCACCTTATATATATTCTGCTTCCAGAGAATCTCAGATCAATCCTGAAAATAGTTGGGCTATTCAGCCTTTAGTCGGTCGGAATGAGAATTCCGTAGGTTTTTCCGATTACACAGCCGGCTTTACTCCTACTATTGGGCTGGTAGAAGATCTTGAAAACCTTGGAGTCTTAGGCGATCCCAACGAACCTTTGTTGGCAAGAGCCCTACAGGAGATCAGTGGCACAGGTGCAAAACGCGATTTTACCGTGGGAATACCTATTGAAGTGTATACAAGTTCAAGGATGTTCCAGCCGATCAAAGACAATATGATTCTCGATAAACCGCTGAATATAAAGTTCAACAAATAATAAAAAGGCGCCGAAATGGCGCCTTTTTTTATAGGTTGATACGAACGCCAAGCCGAAGATTCCTGCCTCGTGTGTTAAATCCAATTATTTCAGTGTACTTGGTATTAAATAAGTTGTCCATCCGCAAAAACAGCTGAAATTTATTTTCAATTATGTCATGGCTTAGGTGGAGGTCCACTAAGGAAAAACCAGACAGTGCTTCGTTGGAAAACGTATTGAAATCTGTGTCTACCCGTTTACCGGTGTATGAATATTGCAGCGTAAGATTGGTTCCCTGTGCCATAGACCATATCCCCTGGAAAGCTGCCTTGTGTTTTGGTATACGAAGTGCCGCATCGCCCTGCCTATCGGTATAAGTATAATTCGCAGTTAATCGCAACTTCTTTGATGCCTTCCAGCCTAATGCCAATTCTACACCTTTTACCATAATTTTAGTGGATGCGTTCTCATACTGGAATAGCATATTGTCGAAGATCACAGCATTCTCTTCCTCCCGATCAAAATACACTGCCTCTAGCTGAAAGGTTTTGCCCAGTCCCACTTGTGCGCCCAATTCAGCAGTCCTGTTCGATTCTGGTTCCAATTCTGCATTCGCACCAAAATCGCCATATAATTGGTTGAGCGTCGGTGTAAGGTAGGCACTGGCATAACTCCCATAAAGCTTGATTTCTGTAGTGCCCAGTTGGGAAGTAAAAACCGGATTAACTGCATAAACAAGTTCGGTATCATATGCCGAGTGTGTATGTAGCCTGACGCCTGCATTCACCCTAATACCAGGACTTATTTTGCCCTGTAATTGAAGATAGGGATCCCAGATCTCAAAAGTTTCCTCTTCGGCTAATTCGGCCTTTTCCTCAAGATAATTCAGCCCTGCAATGGCAGTAATGCCATCTGCAAGAAAGAATTTGCCATACAGGTCTGCCATCGAATTCTGGCCCTCAAAATCACCTGGGAAGGCACTGATATTTTCAGAACGAAACGAATTCATGCCCGCTTTAAGGTGTATTTCTGTTTTTTCAGTCCCGTACTTGCTAGAAAGGAATATTCCTTTTTGCTCACTTAAAAAGCTGTAAGCGGCATCCTGCAAACCAAAAGATTCGTCATAATCCGTATTCAACTTAGCTAAGGTTGCCCTAACCCTCACATCCCAAGAATCCGAAATCTGCCAACCTATATGTGCAGCAGCCGTCGTTAGTTCATTTTTGTCTTCTTCGTTGTCGTCGGTATTGATCGAGGAGATCCCATCCGTATATGAATGACCAAATTCCGCACCGTAGGTTATCCCTGAGTTTCGGCCATTCAAAACCACATTATTGCTTGTAGCAGCAGTCTTAAATCGCTGATCTTCCGTTGTTTGATTCGTTCCAAAAGATGATGTGATCTGAGCCGAAAATCCATCTACTACTGCCTTTTTAGTTGTTATATACAGTACGGCAGTAGCTGCATTTGCCCCATATAAGGTGCTATTGGCTCCCTTAAGGATCTCTATCGTTTCAATGGCTGCCGGATTTATAAGCCTCAGGTCATAAGTACCGGAAAATGAGGATGGATCACTAACTCGTACGCCATCCACAAAGACGACCACCTGCCGGCCACGACCGCCTCTGGCAAAAACGCCAAGCACCTCTCCCTGCCTGCTTCTGCTGCCATTGATCTCAAGACCTGCCTGACGATTAATGATCTCAGCCAGGGACTGCCCAACGGACCGCGACAATTCCTCTTGACCGATACGGATCACCATCTTGCCCGTTTCCCGTCGCTTGCTCTCAAATTTTGTGTCACTGACCAGGACCTCATCCAGGTAATTAATTTGTGTCGTATCTGTTGAAACCTGACCAAAACTACATACTGACCCCCCCACAAGGAGCATCATAAAAAAACTGCTTCTTCTCATTTTCTACTATTAGCGGGATCGTATAAAACCGAAGTTCACACGCACTTTTATCCCGAAAGTGTTACGTATTTATTTAAGATCAGGCAGGTCTCCTGGCTTGCAAAGTATTGCGCCTTCCCATCTCTAATCAGACAGTGGCCAAGCGTGCAATACCTGTTGGTTTCCCAACTTAGCTAACAGTTGCGGGAACAGCTCCGGATTTATACTACAGGTATTCACCGGATTCCCTTTTAATGCTTCCATCATGATTATATGGACGCAACCTGAACGAATGCGAAGGTACAATAATGCAATTCTTTTTGAGCCATTTATTTTAGTCCTACATTTGAATCCTAATGAGCCCTATGAAAAATTTCCTGTTCATACTTTGTGCTTGCTCCCTGTGGTTTGGTTCCTGCCGGTCAGAGAAAGAAAAGATCCGCCAAAATGCCAATTCTGGCGTAACAGAAATTAAGTACGCTACGGGATTTCAGTTGACCAATCAAGAAGATGGCTCTACACTTTTAGAGGTAACTTCACCATGGCCAGGTGCGGACAAAACATTTAGATATTTGTTGGTTCCCCGGAATTCAGTTCTGGGATCGGAAGTGCAACATGAAAACGTGGATGCAGTGATCCGGGTGCCCGTTAAAAAATTTATCGCTACGAGTACTACCCACATTCCGGCGCTGGAATCACTAGGCGCTCTCGAAGGTATGGTGGGCTTCCCCGGGACCCAGTACGTATCCTCGGCAAAGGCGAGAGCACAGATCGATTCAGGCCGCATCCGGGAATTAGGTGCCAATGAGGCCCTGAATACGGAAATGACCCTCGCGCTGGATCCGGAAGTTGTTTTTGGATTTTCAATATCTGATCAAAATAGCAGCTATAAATTTCTTAATGATGCCGGTATCCCGGTGATCTATAATGGCGATTGGACAGAGCATAGTCCGCTGGGTAAGGCAGAATGGATCCATTTTTTTGCTCCCTTTTTTGGAAAAGAAAAAGAGGCCGATAGTATTTTCTCAGTATTACAAGAGAATTATAATGAAGCTAAACTACTTGCATCAAGATCGAAGGAAAAGCCCAGCGTCATGAGTGGTGCTTTATACAAAGATGTTTGGTACCTTCCAGGTGGTGATAGCTGGGCGGCCCAATTTATTGAAGA
>JAHHLF010000041.1 GCA_018679315.1 Bacteroidia bacterium
AAAGAAGGATCTCAATTCGGCCACTGCCGCAGAGTTAGAATCGATATATGGTATAGGTCAAGTGCTGTCCAAAAGGATCATAAAATTCAGGAATGCCCTGGGGGGATTCTTGCATGAAGGACAATTATCTGATGTGTATGGCTTAGAGGATGAAGTAGTTCAAAATGTTCTCAAGAGATATGAGATTCGCAATATCCCTGAAATTAAGCGATTTTCGATCAATAGCGCCTCCGTCTCAGAGCTGGCCTCTTTGGTGTATTTGTCATGGGCTACAGCAAGGGAGCTAGTGGCCTATAGAGATTCGGTTGGTGGCTATTCTAATTGGGAAGAAATCACAACTGTTCAAGGCTTTCCAATCGATAAGATTGAGAGAATTAAACTATATTTGACCTTGTAAAAAAAATTGCTTTAATGATCACAGATACTTTGGCTGAAAATAGCTTTGAATACTCGGAAACCCAACAAATGGTCGCAGCATCTGCAAGGGATTTTGCAGAACAATATATACGGCCCTTTATAATGGAGTGGGATGAAGCACAAATCTTTCCGATTGAGGTTTTTAAAAAAGCAGGTGAAATGGGCTTTATGGGTGTCCTCGTCCCAGAATCTCTTGGTGGTTCCGGCCTTGGTTACCATGAATATATTGCCATTATTGAAGAGATCTCCAAAGTAGATCCATCTATCGGACTTTCGGTGGCAGCGCATAACTCCTTATGCACAAATCACATCTTGATGTTTGGCAATGAAGAACAGAAACAGCGTTGGATTCCGAAATTAGCAACTGCGGAATGGATCGGCGCTTGGGGCCTGACAGAACCCAGTACGGGTTCAGATGCTGGCAATATGAGTACGACCGCTGTCAAAGATGGAAGTGACTGGATCTTGAACGGCACAAAGAATTTTATTACCCATGGAAAAAGTGGAGACATAGCCGTTGTTATTGCCAGGACTGGTGAAAAAGGGGATAGCCATGGGATGACGGCATTCGCAGTTGAAAAGGGAACACCTGGTTTCACAAGTGGCAAGAAGGAAGATAAACTTGGAATGCGCGCCAGTGAAACGGCCGAACTTGTTTTTGTAGATTGTCGTATTTCTGACGATCACAGACTCGGTGATATTGGAGATGGATTTATTCAATCCATGAAGGTTCTTGACGGAGGTCGGATATCTATTGGTGCCTTATCGTTGGGCATTGCCAAAGGTTCGTATGAAGCTGCACTCAAATATGCCAAGGAACGACATCAGTTCGGTAAGCCTATCAGTGCCTTTCAAGGCGTATCTTTTAAATTGGCAGATATGGCCACAGAGATAGAAGCGGCAGAATTGCTTCTGCATAAAGCAGGCCACCTCAAAAACCAGGGAAAGGAGATGACCAAATGGGGTGCTATGGCCAAAATGTATGCCTCCGAACTATGTGTACGTGCGGCCAATGAAGCCGTACAGATTCATGGAGGTTATGGCTATACCAAGATATATCCTGTTGAAAAGTTTTATCGCGACGCCAAACTTTGTACCATCGGCGAGGGAACTACTGAGATCCAGAAAGTGGTCATTGCAAAGAATATTTTAAAATAATTCCCTTTCATATTAGTTATTCCTCGTATATTTGCATTCCAAAATTCTAACGAAAGGAGGTTGTAGCCTATGTTAATTATACCGGTAAAAGAAGGTGAAAATATAGATCGAGCACTAAAACGCTTTAAGCGTAAATTCGATAGAACAGGCACTATGCGCCAGTTGAGAAAGCGACAGCAATTCACCAAACCTTCTGTTTCCAGAAGACAGGAAATAATGAAAGCACAATACATTCAGACTTTGCGCGACAAAGAAGAAATGTAGAAAGCACTTTCTACCATATACAGATCCCTGGTTGTGCCGGGGATTTTTCATTTTAGGTCCTCTCAGTATTCATACCTTTGTACTATGTCTATCCAATCCTTCAAAGCGTATTTAGAATTGGAGAAGAACTATTCTCCGCATACCGTTCTGGCCTACGAAAAGGATCTGTTGTCTTTTCAGGACTTTTGCCGGGATACACATTCGCTGGAGGAGATAAGCCAATCGTCATATCCAATGATCCGCAGCTGGCTTGTCAGCCTGGTCGAGGGCGGCTTGACCAATCGATCGGTCAACCGGAAAGTATCCTCATTAAAAGCATATTATAAGTTCTTGATGCGAATTGGTGAGCTTGAGCATA
This sequence comes from Bacteroidia bacterium, assembly GCA_018679315.1. Taxonomy (GTDB): domain Bacteria; phylum Bacteroidota; class Bacteroidia; order Flavobacteriales; family Flavobacteriaceae; genus HDS-28. The sequence goes on from JAHHLF010000041.1 coordinate 2,198, forward strand.
ACCCGCTAGTCCATCATAAAAGCCTGAAAACAGCTAAAAAAGTGGAGATCCCTTTTTCGGAACAAGAGATGAGGGCACTGATGGATCCGGATTTTTTTGAAAGCGATTGGGAAGGGGTGCGCAACCGGCTCATGATCGAAATGTTATACGCTACAGGCATGCGCCGGGCCGAACTTATAAATTTAAAGATTACCGATGTAGACTTGAATATAGGAACCATCAAAGTGTTGGGAAAACGCAATAAAGAGCGCATATTACCTTTGTTGCCTTCTTTGAGGGAGAATCTAATGAAGTATTTGAAGGCACGCCAGGAATTGGAAGTAATAAAAGACCCGTCAATACTCTTTCTCACCTTAAGAGGAGCAAAAATGTATGACACCCTGGTTTATCGCGTCATAAATTCTTATTTTTCAAAGATCAGCAGCAAAACGAAAAAAAGTCCCCATATATTAAGGCATACTTTTGCTACGCATTTGCTGGCCAAAGGTGCCGATCTGAATTCGGTCAAGGAATTATTGGGACATTCGAGCCTGGCCTCTACCCAGGTATATACACATAATAGTATTGCAGAATTAAAGAAAGTGCACAGTGCATCCCACCCGAGAAATAAGTCGGATTGAATCAATTTAATACCGCTTTTGGGTCACATTGTTTTTCAATGGCTTTGGCACGAGAAATTGGGCTTAAAAATTAGGCTAAAAAAGGTATCAGAATACAGATTCCGAAATCAACGCCCAGCTACTTGTATTACGGTACTTAATCCCCTTCTAAAATTTTGAATAATTTGTTTTGATTAAAGAAATAATTATCTACATTTGCAAACTGCTAGAAATAGCAGGTTTTTTTGTACGAAAATTGGTATAAAAAAGCCGATGTAGCTCAGCTGGCTAGAGCAGCTGATTTGTAATCAGCAGGTCGTGGGTTCGAGTCCCTCCATCGGCTCGAAAGTTCTGAAAATAAGGAGGGGAGATACTCAAGCGGCCAACGAGGACAGACTGTAAATCTGTTGGTTTTTACCTTCGCAGGTTCGAATCCTGCTCTCCCCACAAGGTTTTTTGTGGGAGCAGATGTCAAAAGCTCGCTTTTGTAAATCTGCGAAATAAAAAACC